>NZ_CP040910.1:1504148-1533011 GCF_013394085.1 Limosilactobacillus fermentum | reverse complement strand
CGGGGGATTTTTCATTACTCTTTTTAATGTACATCATCAAGTACACATGCTATAGTGAGTGTACGGAATGATGTACGTAAAGAACGAGGGAGGCGGGATTGGATGGACCAAATTGTAACCCCAACGCAAGCACGGAAAGATTTATTCAAAATAATCAAAAGGATCAATGAAAATAATGAGCCGGTTGTGATTAAGCCGACCAAGGCGGATGAAAAGAGCGTTGTCGTCATTGGTGAAGATGACTGGAAAGCAATCCAAGAAACGTTATTTTTGGTTAATCACGGTGTTGACAAGCAAATTAAAGAACGGGAAAACGAGCCGCTCGACGACTTTGATGATGTTTGGGGTCAACTATGAGTTACGCGATCAAACTCAAGCGGAGCGCTAATAAAGATCTCAAGAAAATTAAGGGGTCATATTTAGAAAAGAGCTTCTTGCAAATAATTGAGCAGCTCCGTAAAGACCCCTTGGCACCCAACCAAGGCTTTGAAAAATTAGTACTGCCAATTAAGGGCTTTTACTCCCGGCGGATTAACATTCAGCACCGACTCGTCTATAAGGTTGATCAAGACACGCAAACTGTGATCATCTATTCTGCGTGGTCACATTACGAATAGGTAGTAACTAATTTAATTAACCGCCCGGCGCCCAGCTGGGATTGCCAACAAGAAAGGGGCTGGAAGATCAATTTCTTCCAGCCCCTTTGGCGTCTATAAAGATAACGGTGCGATTCGTATTTAGCTTAGCCCACGGCCTGCCCAATGGTTGGGTCGCACTTCCATAACGTGGAAAATGACCACAGACCTAGTGTCTAAGTACGGGCGAAGAACGGTGCCAAGACACCAACCTTCGCCCTAGCTTAGTCATACGGTCTGTCTAGGAGGTCAGTTCCCACTCACTGATAACGTGCTCCCCAACCGCAGGCCTAGTGGCTAAGTCGGGGTGAAAAACGATGCGTGCCGCATCAACCTTCCCCCTATCCTTAGCCCACGGCCTGCCTTATGGTTGGGTCGCACTTCCCTTAACTTAGATAATGTCCAAGTGCAACTGGTTGTCCTTAACCAGACCAAACTTCTTCATGACTTGGAAGAGGAAGACAGAGATCACGGCCGGCATAACGATTCCCCACAGCATGTAGGCAACGAACTGGTTGGTACCTTGGCCCCAGAAGTAGATCGGGGCGATGAAGGAGTTCAGCCCTAATCCCCCAACCGTGTAGGCGGCGCGTAGGCCAGAAAGGGTGGTGGCCAGTGGGGCACAAACGATGGCGGCGACTAAGGCCGGAACCATTTGCCATGGGTTCAAGATCAGGTTGGGGAATTGAACCTTTGGCGTTACGATGAACTGAGCAATGTTAGCTCCCGGCGTGTTTTGGCGCCAAGACATGGCCGTGTAACCAACGAATTGAGCGGTCGTCCCGATGGCAGCGGCGGCCGCGGAGATCGGGTCCAAAGTCAAGGCGACGGCCAGGGCGGCCGAGGAAGCCGGGGTCATTAAGAAGAGGGCCCAAACGGCGGAGATGACCATCGAACCAAGGACGGTGTTAACCTTGATGGAGGCAGCGATCCAAGCACTAGTGGCGGTCAAAGCGGGCGTCACTACGGAAGCCAAGCCGAAGCCGACGAAGGTGCCGACGAAGGAGACCACCATTGGAACCAAGACCATGTCCAGCGGCGTCTTACCGGACAGCCACTTCCCTAAGAGGGCCGCCAGCAGGGCCGCGCCCACGGCGGAAACGGGTTGTCCCGTGGAGAAGACGGCGTTACCAACGACCAGTGGGTGAGCAGCGCCCCCCACCGATTGCATGGCCGTCGCGGTGCTGGCCGTTTGCACGAAGGAAACGGCGTTGGCGGCCACGGTGGCTGAAATGATGGTGGAGAAGGTAACCAGGGTGGTGACCTCCAGTTGGGAGGCAACTGCCAATCCCAGGGCCGGGGCGAGCAGGGCTTGGGCCAGGGTGCCGGCTTCAAAGAGCGGTTGCCAGTGGACGAACCCAGCGACGGTTTGCATTAACAGCCCCATCCCCAGGGTAACCAGGATGGCGTTGGCAATCGCGGCTGAGAGATTGTAGGCGTAATCGCGGACGGTTTTCTTGGCTTCTTGAACGTCAACGCGGTTCATGGCGTTTGTAGTTGCTGCTTGTTCCATGTTGTTCATCTCCTAATCTTAACGGTCCAATTTCAAATAAAAAGACCCGGGGCTAATTACCACCCCGGGTCTCACGATTTTTTAATCGAAGATAGCTAAACCTTACCCACTTAGTCGTGCAGGGTCCCCCTCACGAATCCGTGCGTGTAGTTTTTGGCCGGGATGTTCACTTATGCTAGGCGTAATAATGACTAGAATTAGGCTAATTAGTAGGCTAATAATAATGACTAGCATGGTGGACACCCCTTTCGGTAAAAATCTGTTATCTCTTAACGTTTTCTAATCTTAACATCATTTTTTAATTTTACAACCAGTTTTTGAAAATAAAATTAAGTTTTATCCAGGAGGGGCTTGCAGAAATTAGGTCACACCGGCTTTTGATGGCGTGTGAACTACTCGGCCATAAATGACCGAGTAGTTCACATTTAGTTGATAGCCATTTCCTTAGCACTCTTCGCCTTTACAAAGCCCATCAAAACGGCCAGGATGGTCACGATAAACGGGAAGAAGGCAAATGGGACGAAGGCGAGTGGGTTGACCTGGAGGGTAGCGGCGATGAAGACCCCGGAAACACTCCACGGCACGATGGCGTTGACGGCCGCCCCAACGTCGTTTAGGACCCGGGTCATCAGTTCACGGGGGAGGTGGTGGTGATCAAAGGCTTCCTTGAAAGATTCCCCCGGTAAGATGATGGCTAAGTAGTGTTCACCCACTAAGAGGTTGACCCCGATACAAGTCAGGGCGGTGGCCATGGTTAAACCACCCAGTCCCTTGACGCTTGCTTCGACCTTGTCGACGATCGCCCCAATGATGTGGAACTTAATCAACAAGCCCCCCAGTGATAGGGCGAAGATGATTAAGGACAGCGAGGTTAACATGCTACTGATACCCCCCTTGGACAAGAGGAGGTTGATCGTCTTGTTAGGGGTGTGGGCAACGTAGCCGTTCATGATCAGGTGGGTGACCTTGGTGATCGTGGTGGTGGGGTCGTAGAGCCAGCCCAAGGCGATCGCAAAGAGGGCACCCAGCCCCAGCGACGGGATCGCCGGGACCCGCAGGATCGCTAGGATGATCATGAACAAGACCGGCAAGAGGGTGATTGGGGAGATCCAAAAACCGGCCTTCAGCCCCGCCATCATGACGTGAATTGAGTGCAGGCTAGCGGTCTTGGCGCTCATCCCGACCACCGTGAAGATCACCAGTGAGATGATCCAGGCCGGCAAATCGGTCCAGGCCAGCGAGCGGATGTGCTTGTAGATGTCTAATTCCCCGGTGGTGGCGGCGAGGTTCGTCGTCCCAGAAAGCGGAGAAACGTTGGAGCCACAAAAGGCCCCGGAAACAATTGCCCCGGCCGTTAGCGGCAGGCTAATGTGTAAAGTGGCGGAGATCCCAATAAAGGCGATCCCCATCGTTGAGATACTGGTAAACGAAGACCCACAGGCGATCCCAACGAGGGTGCAAACGATGAAGACGGTGGGGAGGAAGAACTTAACCGAGATGATCTTAAAGCCAAAGTACATGATCGTCGGGATTGTACCCGAGAAGATCCAGGTGGCGATCAAGACCCCGATCGTTTGGAAGATCACCAGGGGGTCGACGCCGGCCCGTAGCCCGGTGCGCATCCCGTCGATGATCGTGTCCCACTTAAAGCCCCGTAGACGGCCGTAAAGCATTAAGATAACAAAGGCGATCAGCAGCGGCGCCTGGGGTTCTTGTTTTTCGACGATGATCAAAAAGCCCAGCAGGCCCAAGATAACGACTAGGACCAAGATACATTCGGTCAGGCTGAAGGTCGGTTCAACCCGTTCTTTAAATTTTTTCATGATAATTCCTCTTTTTCACTATTAGTCTCAAAGCGACTGGCAACAATCGTTTTGAAATAATAGCCCTTTCCACCGTTCTTGACTGGCATCGTTTTCACCTCCTTAAAATAAAAACGCCCCCTGCCTGATCAACAGGCAAGGGACGATTTTCACCGTGGTACCACCCAGCTTTGTGCATTGCACCTCAAATGGACTATCGCGTCGTGCGTGAGTCACCTTGGTTGGAGTGTAATTCGTGATCGCGTTGTGGGTTAACTTACAGCGCCGTTAACTCTCTTAGCCAGGGAGCGGATCACTACTGGGGTTCCGGTGAATCATTAGAATCTTTTAATGTTGAATGTATTAAAACACGGGCGCCCATTCCTTGTCAACAAGAAAATTTAAGAGTTAATGAGCGGTGAAGCGTAGTGACAGGCAGGTCAGGCCGCCATCGATTTTTTCAAATTCGCTCATCGCCGCTTCAAAGACCGGGAAGCCGTGGTCCTCCAACAATTGTTTAACCACCGGGAAGCCCGCCGGCATGATGACGCCGTTACCGGTGTTGATGCAGTTGACGGCGTAAGCTTCTTCGGCAGGGACGACCAGTTGGGTGAAGTTAGCAAAGGCGGGGTGGTTAACGAACTCACCGGTTACCAGGAGCTTGCCATCGCCTAGATAAGTCGTCCCGGTTTTGAGGTGCAAGAAGTCGTGGACGGGGACCGCAAGCGCCGGGTGGTTAAACTGAGCGGCGATTGCTTTAAACTGTTCGAACCCTTCCCGGTTGGTTCGGGCCGACAAGCCGACGTAATAAGTCCCGTCGACTTCCATCACGTCGCCGCCCTCCAGGTGCCCGGGGGCGGTAATCTCAAAGATGTGGTCCTGGGAATAAAAGTGTTCGAGGGCTAGCCGGATGAAACCACGTTCCGGGGTCCGGCTGGCGCGGGCCGGGTTGGTGATTACGGCAAAGTCAGCGGCGACCACCGCCGGGTCCTCCACAAAACAGGAATCGGGGAAGGCTTCTAAGGGGTCTAAAACGGTGACGGTCACCCCGCGGTCCTTTAACAGGGCAACGTAGGCTTGGTGCTGAGCGAGGGTGGTGGGGTAGTCGGTTTGCCCCAGGTTGGCGTAGTCATCGATCCCGTCGATCACCGAGTGGCCGGGGGTGCGGACAAGGGCGTTAGAAAAGAGCATTGCGATTCCTCCTTCTTCGATTATAATCAACTTAATCTAATTTTAATTTTATCATAATTATTGTAGTAAAGGAGGATGCTGATGAACCAAGCAGAAGTGTATCAATACCTAACTGAGCACGGGATCGACTACGAGGTGACCAACCACCCGGCGGTCTTTGATATGGCGGCGGTGGCCGACTTTCCGATGCCCCACCCCGAGGCCAACGCTAAAAACCTCTTTGTCCGCGATGACAAGCACCGCCATTACTACCTAGTCACGGTCAAAGGGGAAAAGCGGGTCGACTTAAAGGCCTTAAGCGCCCAGGAGGGGACCCGGCGGTTGAGTTTCGCCTCCGAGCAAGACTTACAAAAGTACCTCGACTTGACACCGGGCTCGGTGACGCCGCTGGGGGTTTTAAATGATGAGCAGCGCAAGGTTGAGGTGATGATTGACCAGGAATTGGCTGCGGGATTGGTGGCGGCCCACCCCAACGTTAACACGGCGACGGTGTGGCTAAAGACCAGCGATTTGGTGCAGCTGTTGGCCGACCACGGTAACCAGGTGAAGCTAGTCCACATTCCGATTAGAAACGCTGATTAAAGGGGTGCACCCTTTTAATTCGTTACTTAAAAATTTATAATGAAGGAAAGGAGGGTGATTTTGATGAATGAACCAGTTTTCGATTCCTACTTTTATGATGAGCAAGCCTTCAACCTTCACGATGCGGCCTACAAGCCACTGAAGCAGGCTCAAGCACCCGCGACGCCCCTCAACATTCCGCCCCTGTTAACCCCAGACAAGGTGGACGGCGACGACGTGTACTACACCGTTACCGCCCAGGCGGGGGCAACCCAGCTATTGCCGGGGGAAAAGACCAAGACCTGGGGCTTTAACGCTTCAATGCTGGGGCAGACGGTGGTCTTTGAGCGCGGCAAGACTTACCACATGCACCTGGTCAACCACCTACCGGAAGTGACGACCTTCCACTGGCACGGACTAGAGATTCCCGGGCCAATTGAAGACGGCGGCTGCCACGCCCCGGTTTACCCGGGCGAGGCCCGCGACGTGACCTTTAAGATCATTCAGCCGGCCGCCACCGCCTGGCTCCACGCCCACCCCTGCCCGGAAACGGCCTACCAGGTTTGGCAGGGACTGGCGACGATGGCGATCATTCACGACCAAGAAGAAGCTAGTTTGCCCCTGCCGCACACTTACGGAGTTGATGACCTGCCGTTGATCCTGCAGGACCGCAACTTCCACGCGGGCAACCAGTTTGATTACCGGGCCGATTACGACCCTGATGGCGTCCAGGGTGACACGGCGGTGATTAACGCCACCGTCAATCCTTACTTTGACGTCACCACCCAGCGCCTGCGGTTGCGAATTTTAAACGGCTCTAACCGCCGCGAGTACCGGCTCCACTTCTCGGACGACTTAACCTTCACCCAAATTGGCTCGGACCTGAGCTTTTTGCCCCACCCGGTCAAGTTAAAGAAGCTGATGACTACCTGTGCCGAGCGCCAGGAGATCGTGGTCGACTTTGCCGGCTACCAGCCGGGCGACACGGTTACCCTGTACTCCGACGACAGTCCGCTGGTCGAGTTCCGGATCCACGAGTTTACGCCGGCAGGAGAGGAGTTGCCCACCACCCTGACCAAGATTGATTACCCGACCCCAGACCCGAGCCTACCCGTCAAGCAGGTGGTGATGTCCGGGATGGACGAGACGGTGATGATTGACGGCAAGAAGTTCCAGATGGACCGGATCGATTACACGATGCCGATGGGCAAGTGCCAGCTTTGGGACATTACCAACACCAACGACATGAACGGCGGGATGATTCACCCCTTCCACATGCACGGCTGCGCCTTTGAGATCGTCTCCCGTAACGGCCAGGAACCCTACCCGTTTGAACACGGACTTAACGACACCGTCGCCGTTAACCCGGGCGAACACGTCATCATCAAGGTCTACTTCCAAGTGCCGGGGGTCTTTATGTACCATTGTCACATTATCGAACACGAAGATGGCGGGATGATGGCCCAACTAAAGGTTGTCGACCCGGCCGCCCCGAACCGGGAGTACCACTTGCTCAACCATATGACCCTGATGGAGGCCTTTGCCAAGGAGCGGGGTGTCACGATGGATGAACTCTGGCTTGGCGGGATGGACTCCTACAAGAAGATGGGGATGCACATGTAGCCCTTAATTAGCGAAAAAGCGGTCGGGTGACCCCACCGCTTTTTTTATTTGAATTAGTGTTACTAAAAAAGTTGCACTTCCAAAAAGTAAGTGTTATCCTAAGGCCAAGTTGAAAGAGAAAAGAGAAAGGAGGGGGACACGATCGCCAATACCCGCGTTAGTGATCTACTGCAGATCCTCGTTTACCTAAAGGTCCACCAAGGAGAAGAGGTATCTAGCCAGATTCTCGCCTCGAGTTTAAAAACCAACCCGAGTCAGGTGCGCAAGATGATTGCCCAACTACGGGCCGCCGATATTTTAGCGGCCCGGCAAAACAACCGCTACGATAACTTTGCCCGTGACCTTGATCAGATCACGGTGTTGGACGTTTACCGGGCCACCGCGCCCAAGAACCCCTTCTTGGTGCCGGATCAAGAAACCTCGGGCCAGTGTAGCGTCGGGGTCGCCTTTCCGGAGGTGATTACCAAGCACTTTGCTGAGGTTCAAGTCGGGATTGAACAGCGCCTGGACCAAATTACGGTTCAACAACTGGTCGACGAGACACTTGCTAACATCGCAGAACACGAAAACAAAAAGGAAGCTTAATCATGAAAATTACAATTTTTGGTAAGGGTAACATGGGGCAAGCCATTGGCCACAACTTCGAACTGGCCGGTAACACAGTCACCTACGTAGGTTCCAATGATGACATTTTTAGCTTGGGGGACCTGGTGATCATGGCGGTACCGTACCCGGTGTTGGCAGACTTAGCCGACCAATACGGTGACCAATTGGCCGGTAAGGTGGTCGTGGACATCACCAACCCGCTCAACTTTGAGACCTGGGACGAATTAGTGGTTCCCGCCGACAGCTCGGCCGCCCAGGAACTGCAAAAGCGCCTGCCAAACAGCAAGGTCTTAAAGGCCTTTAACACGACCTTCGCCGCTACTCTGCAAAGCGGCCAAGTTGGCGGCCAACAACAAACGACCGTCCTGGTGGCCGGTGACGATGATGACGCCAAGGCGACCTTCAAGGAGGCTTTAAAGGGCAGTCCCTTGGCCGTACTCGATGCCGGCAAGCTCAAGCGGGCCCGTGAACTGGAAGCAACTGGCTTCTTGCAAATGACCTTGGCCGCCAGTGAACAAATCGGCTGGACCGGCGGCTTTGGGGTGATTAAGTAGGAAGTGCGACTAACCTCCTCGATAGACCGTTTGGCTAAGCTAGGCCAACAGTTGAAAATTAAAACCGACCCTCAGCAAATTTGGCTGGGGGTCGGTTTATTTCCCGGGAAATTGGTATAATTAGCAAAACAAGTTCCCGGAGGAAATAATGATGAAACGTACCGTTGACGCCCCGCTGGTCCCCATTTTGTTAGGGCTGGCCGGGATTTTAGAATTAGTGGCGGGAATGGCGGGTCACACTTGGATCACCGTCCCGTTGGCGCTCGTATTTTTCGCTTGTACCTACCTGTATCTGCGCACCTCGCTGGTTGGCAAATACAAGATCATTGACCGGGTGGTGGGTAAAACCCGGATCGCCGCTACGGATCAGGTTTTAGACCTCGGATGTGGTCACGGCGCCGTGATGCTAGCCGTGGCTAAGCACTTAAGGGCGCCCGGCAAGGTAACCGGGATTGACATCTGGAAGAGGGTCGACCAATCTGGCAACCGCCAGGCGGCCACCCAAGCGGTAATTGAAGCGGCCGGGGTTAGCCAGGTTGCGCAACTGCAAACCGCCGACATGACGGCGTTACCCTTTAATGACAACCAATTCGACGCCGTTTTTGCTAGCCTGTCGCTCCACAACGTCAAGCCCAAGCAAGCGCGGCGCCAGGCATTGACCGAGGCGCTGCGGGTTCTCAAGCCCGGCGGCCGGTTAGCGATCATCGACATTGAACACAGCGGTGAATACCGGCGGGCGCTGGCCACGCTAGGCGCCCAGGAAATTGAAGTTACCAACGCCGGCCTCGATGGGGTCTACGGGGTGATGGTGACGCGGGTGTTAACGGCAAGCAAGTAAAAAGGATCGGGAGAAAAAATGGTTCTCCCGGTCCTTTTTAAATGCCACCAAAAATGTATAGGGACGCCCCAACTAAGACGACGCCGGTCACGATCAGGGCCGGCCGCATCGAAGCCTTAATTCCCAGCCCGCTGAGGCGTTGGAAGAGGCGGTTAGTGCCGGTTGGGTGTTCGATTTCCTTAGCGAAGACCCCCAGGTAGATGACGATGATGCCGGCGATCAAGAGCAGGGTGGCGATTAACAGGTTCGCGGTTTGCAAAAAAAACACTCCTCAATTAGGTGAATAGGGCAATCAAAGCGGAAACGGTGTTTAAGAGGGCGTGGATCCCCCAGCTGGTGTACAGCGAACCGCCACTACGGCGTTCGTTGAGCCAGCCCAGGCAGTAGCCAATCACCATTTCGATTAGGACGATGATCAGGGTGACCAGCCAGTTCCCAGCGCCCGCCAGCAAGAGGCCGTGGACCGCCCCAAAGCAAATTGCCTGGGTGAGGTTGGCGGGCAAAAAGCCGAAGCGGTCCTGGAGGCGCTTGAGTAAGAAGCCCCGGAAAAGGATCTCCTCGGGCAAAGAGGTCCCCACGATCGCGTACACCAGCGCAGCCGGGATGCCGGCGAAGCCCCGGTGGTTGAAAACGAAGGTGGCCAAGATCCCGTGGTCGACAATCAGGGGGAGGGGGATCGCCAGTAAGAGGGTAAACAAGACGACGATGACGGTCGTCAGCCAGGTGCGTTGGACCGGCGGGAGGAAAAAGCCCAACCAACGGTCGAAGCGGACTTGGCGCCGGGTGACAATTAACCACCACAAAAAGGGGATGGTCAGGGCGAGGACCAGTTCCCCAATGGCGTTAATGGCTTGGTGGATCAATAACACGGTACGGGCTCCCTTCGCAATGAATTACTTTAATTATAAGATAAATAAAGGTGGGGCGCCCCCTGTTTGTTCAAAAAATTTCCCGGGAAATTAGGATGGCCAAGAAAAGTCACTTGCCAAATGCCCTTCTAATTCAAGTAGGGCGATTTTACGTTCTAAGCCACCTCCGTAACCGGTCAAGTTACCGTGCGCCCCGATGACCCGGTGGCAGGGGATGAACAAGGAGAGGTGGTTTTTACCGACGGCGTTGCCGACCGCCTGGGCGGACATGGACGTCCGGTGGCGAAGCTTCGCCACCCGTTTAGCTAGCTCGCCGTAAGTTACCAGGTGGCCGTAGGGGATCGTCAGTAACCGTTCCCAAACCTGTCGTTGGAAGGGGGTTCCCTGAACGTGGAGGGGCGGTAGCCAAGTCGGGGCTTGGCCGGCAAAATATTCGTCAAGCTAGCGGCGGGCCTGGTCTAGTGCCGGGCTGGTTCCTGCTTGGGCGTCGTCTTCAACCGTATCGGCATAGTAGCGGCCGTCTTCAAACCAGAGGCCGCACACCCCTTGTTCGTCGCTGACCAGTAAAATGTCACCTAAAGGGGATTGGTAATGGCAGGTAGTTTGCATAGGGGCGCCTCCTTTTTACCTAAATTATAGCTTACTTAATGGTTGGTTCGATAATGAAATATGCGGCCCCCATTGGGATGAGGGCAACCGCCGTCAGGATGAAGAAGACGGTGATTAGGCTCGTGGCATCAGCAACCTGGCCCAAAAAGGGGTGGCAATCCCACCGATGCTGATGGCAAGGCCGAGGGTAACCCCGGAAGCCAAGCCCATCTGGTTAGGCAAGTAGCGCTGGCCCAGTAGGACAATCGCGCTGTAAGGGATGAAAATTAACATCCCGATCGGCAAGAGGAGGGCGCTGGCAACGGTAACGCTCTTGGTTAAGCTAAAGGCTAGCAACAAGAAGGGCATGATGGTAAAGGCGAACCGAATCGTTTTGACGGCGCCAATGTGGTCGACCAAGTGACCGCCGATGATCGTTCCGGTCGCCCCCACGATAAAGAGAACGCTGAGGGCTAAACTCCCGCTGGTGTTGGACTGCTTGAGAATGTGCATCCAGTAGAGGACCAAGAAGGTGTTAAACCCGTAAAAAATAATTAAACGCCCGAATAAAACGCAAGCTAAAATGGCGAAGTGGCGCCAGTCGTCTTTAACCGGAACCGGGGAGCCACTTTCTCGTTGCCGCTTTTGTTACCAGTGTTGGGCTGATTACCAACGCATGGCGGGGAAGTAGTGCGCTAACAATAAGGCTACTCCGCCGCCCACCAGGATAAAGAGGCCAACCCCGGAAATCCCCAGGGCGTTAGCGACCAAAGTGACCGTGATCGGCCCGCAGGCAAAGCCCAGGTTACCACCAAAGGAGAAAACGCTCAGGGCGTGGCCCTGGTTAACATCGGCCAAACCGTTAACCAACTTGGCGGCGTCGGGGTGGTAGGCGGCGATTCCGACCCCGCAGACTAAGCAGCTGGTAATCAAGAGGAAGTATTGGTTATCCCAACCGAGCGTCCCGAAGCCCAGACCGGTGATTAAAAGGGCCGGGATAATTATCCAACCGGTACGGAAACGGTCGGATAAAAAGCCAAACAGCGGTTGAATAATTGAAGAAACCAGGTTCATGGCAAAGACCAGGGTGGCGGCAATGGCGTAGTTGAAGTGGTGTTGGGCAATTAAGAGGGGTAACAGGGCGGCCAACGCCCCCTGGCTAAAGTCAACGACAAAGTGGCCCAGCGAAAGGCCGTATACGTATTTTGATAACATGGTCAATTCTCTTCCTCGATTGAATTTTTCAGCCAGTGCCTTAAGCGCCGGACCGGGGTGACTCCCCGCCAGTACCGGGAGCGGGGTCCTAAAGTGTAAATTACTTCGGTGACGAAATAAATTGACTTCCCGCTTCGCTGGGGTTATCCTAAAGCCATCGGTACCGAAGTAAATTAAAATCAACCTAATACGAAGGGATGAAGTAACATGACGGAAATCAACGACCAAGAGTTAATGCATAAGCTGATGAAGACGGTGAAGGGCCTGCACAAACGGGTCCACGGCTCCGGCCCAATGGGGGGCAAGTGCCACCACCACGAACACGGACCAAACGGCCAGGGCTGCCCAATGCACGGCGGCATGGGCCCAGGCATGATGATGGGGAGGCACCACATGCCGCCATTTGCCAAGCCGGGGCTGGGGCATGGTCACAGTCGCGAACACCTCTTAGTGTTAATCGGTAAGCACCCTGACGGTATTCGGCAAAAGGAACTGGCCGAGGGCTTTGGTATCAACCAATCCTCGACTTCCGAGCTGGTTAGCAAGTTAGAAGACGACGGCTACCTAAAGCGCGAGGTTGACCCGAAGGATAAGCGGGCAACCCTGCTCTTCTTAACCGACCTGGGTAAGGCACGGGCCGCCGAAGTGGAAGACGCCCAAAAGACGATGTTTGAGGGGCTCTTTAAGAACCTGACGGCGGAAGAAAAGCAAACCTTTGGTGACCTGTTAGATAAAATCCGCGGTGACCAAAATTAGAAGAATCTGGGACGCATCTGCGAATGGGTGCGCCCCTTTTTTAATCCCGTAGTCGACGTCCGTTCGCTGAACGCCCGTCAGCTCGCCTTTTGACTGGTGAAAAATAAGTAAAGACCTTACGGATTTATTAAAATCACCGGGGCAAATTGACCACAATTAGATGGTTCTGATAAAGTGGTAACGTTAGTAAAAATGTTATATCACTGTTGAGGTATTGTAGTTATGAACGAAGAAAACGAAACGCGTGCCGACTACCGGCGCCGGGTAAACAACCAACCCGAGTCTGGTACGAACGGTGCCGGAACCGGTGGCAACGGGCGCAATCCCCACCCGCCATACTACCGGGGCGGTAAGAAGTGGTTTAAGTGGGTGAAGCGGATCATCTTCTTGATCCTCTTGTTAATTGTGGCCGGGGGGGCCTATGAATACCACCAAATCAATAGCACCGCTAAGGATGTCTTCTCTAGCGGGAGCGGGAAGATCTCAGCGAAGTTAAAGGCCGGTAAGCCGATCTCAATTTTAGCGATGGGGACCGACGTGGGGGCCTTAAACCGGGGGAATACCGGTGGGAACACCGATACCCTGGAATTGATCACGATTAACCCCAAGAAGAAGACGATTACAATGACCTCGATTCCGCGTGATACCCTGATCAAGGTGAACACCGACGAAGGGGCCGATTACGTTAAGATCAACGCCACCTACCAAATCGGCGGGGCCAAGCAAACCGTCAAGCAGGTTAAGGAATTACTCGGCGTACCGATTGATTACTACGCCGTGATCAACATGGGGGTCTTGGAAAAGGTGGTTAACGCCGTTGGTGGGGTCACCGTCGACAACCCGTTCGCCTTCACTTATGAAGGGCACCACTTTAAGAAGGGGAAGCAACACTTGAACGGGGCCAACGCCCTGAAGTACTCCCGGATGCGTTACGACGATCCAAACGGGGACTACGGCCGGCAAAAGCGCCAGCAACAAGTGATGGAATCCGTCATCAAGACCTTTAAGAAGTCCGGGAGCATCACCGCGGCCAACGACATCTTAAAGGCCGTCGGGGACGGGGTGAAGACCGATATTCCGATTGACAACGTGGCTGCTTTGTACACCAACTACCACGCCGCCATGGATAACGTTAAGACCTACCACATGCAAGACCTGGATGCGACGATCGAAGGGGTTTCCTTCCAAATCGCCACGCCAAAGGAAATTAACCGGATTTCTAAGTTAATTCGGACCCAATTAGGCTTGAAGACCAAGACCGTTACCAACGCCGAAACAAGGATGTACAACGAGCAAACGACTTACGATGGTTACACCAACGTTAACTTTGTTCTACCAAACGGGGCTTCTTACAATAGCCCGGGCAGCGGCACCAGTTCTTCTTCGACCAGCTCTAGCTACGGCACCAGCTCTTATGGCACTAGTTCATACGGGACTAGCTCCTACGGGACGGGGACCACGGGCTCAGCGTTCGGTTATTAGTGAAATTAAGGGGCAGTGACCAATGTGTCACCGCCTCTTTTTTGATGCTTTTTTCTCTACCGTTGGGAAGGTCGGGAGCCACTTCCAGTTTGAGGACAAAGCGGCAAATAGGACAGGACAAATCTGCAAATTTACGCAAAATGGAAGTGCGACCCAACGGCTTGTCGAGGAGGTTGGTCGCATTTCCAGATAACGTGCTCCCAACCACAGGCTTAGTGGCTAAGTACGGGCAGAGAACAGTGCGTACCGCACTAACCCCCGCCCTAGCTTAGCCCAACGGCCTGTCGAGGAGGTTGGTCGCACTCACTTTATTGCACAAATCCAAACATTTGTCCTGTCTCCCCTCCGCAGTCTGGTTCGTTTCTTTCCACCGCTTTTGCTTATCCTTGATCCTTATCAATTCACTTTTGGGCCGCAAGCGCTACAATGATCCCAGATTGGGAACACTTAAAATTGGATTGGAGGAATTTTGATGACTAAATACCGTGCGGAAATTAAGCCGCTCAACGCCGCCAAAATTGGGACTGAGGCGCACGGCTACGTAGAATTCACCACCGAAGGCGATAATCTCCACATTAAGTTGGAGATGTTTGATACCCCCGCTAACATCCAGCACTGGGAGCACTTCCATGGTTTCCCGGATGGCAAGGACGCCAGTATTCCAACTGAGGCCCAAGACGTTAACCACGATGGCTACATTGACCTACCGGAAACCGAGCCCGTCTCCGGGACGACGATGGTGCCACTGGATGCCGCTCCCCACGAGATGAACATCCCCAACGATAACTACCCGGTGGCCGACGCAACGGGCTACTACAGTTACGAAAAGGACGTCCCGTTGGCTAAGCTAGAGGCTAAGTTCAAGGAGGTCTTCCACGACCAAGCACTGGCCCTTGATAAGCGGGTCGTCTACGTCCACGGGGTACCGGCGGAATTAGAATTGCCGGCGACCGTGGCGGGTAAGCTTAACGACAAGTACGAACAACACGTTACCTTACCGATTGCCGCCGGTAAAATTGAACGCCTAGACTAGGGGCGTTGCGCGTTTAAGCAAAACATTTGAAAGCGGTTTTAAATTGTGTTACCTTATTTACGTAAAGGGAGGTTTAATTCATGAAATACGAAAAGACCAAGGAAGTACTCAACCAACTCGTTGCTGACCTGAGCCAACTGGTGATGGTGGTTCACCAAACCCACTGGTACATGCGCGGGGAAAACTTCTTGAAGCTCCACCCGCTGATGGACGACTGGATGGACGATTTGAACGGCCAACTAGACGAAATTTCCGAACGGCTGATCGCCCTTGATGGTTCACCATACTCCACCCTTAAGGAAATGGCGGAACACACCAAGATTCCCGACGAACCAGGCAACTGGAACAAGTCAACGCCCGAACGGTTCGAAGTGCTAGCCAAGGACTACCGTTACTTAGCCGATCTCTACCAGCAGGGGATCGAAATTAGTGACGATGAAAAGGACTTCTCCACCCAGGACATCTTCATTGGCTTCAAGACCGCGACCGAAAAGCGGCTTTGGATGATCCAAGCGGAACTGGGGAAGGCTCCGGAACGGGACCTCTAAACACAGCGCACAATCTAAGCAACGCTCGCCAAGTGGTGGGCGTTGCTTATTTTATGAAGATTAAGTTTTGATGACGCCCGTTTTGATTGAGTAGGGAGGCTTGCCCGGAAGCGTTAGTTCGTGCTAAATTGGTGAGAGCAAAATTTTAGAAAACACGAGGAAATTGCACGTGATTACCATTACTGACCTGAGCCTGAACCTGTCAGGCCGGACCTTGTACCGCGACGTTAACCTCAAGTTCACGCCTGGTAACTGCTACGGGGTGATTGGGGCGAACGGGGCCGGCAAGTCCACCTTCTTAAAGCTGTTGGAAGGGAAGATGAGCCCGACGACCGGGACGATTTCGATTGGCCCTAACGAACGGATGACCTCCTTAAACCAGGACCACTTCGCCTTTGACGACTGCACGGTCATGGACACCGTGATTCAGGGCCACGCCAAGCTGTACCAAATCATGCAAGAAAAAGACGCCCTCTACGCCAAGCCGGACTTCTCCGATGAAGACGGGGTGAAGGTGGCCGAACTGGAAGCCGAATTTGCCGAAATGGACGGCTGGAACGCCGAAGCCAACGCCTCCCAACTCCTCCAATCACTGGGGATTCCGGAAAGCCTACACGACACCTTGATGGGTGAACTGGCCGAAAGCGACAAGGTGAAGGTCCTCTTGGCCCAAGCCCTGTTCGACTCGCCAGACATCCTTTTGCTAGACGAACCGACCAACGGGCTGGACGTTCACACGATCGCCTGGCTGGAAGACTTCCTGGCCGGCTACGATAAGATCGTGATCGTCGTCTCCCACGACCGTCACTTCTTAAACCAAGTCTGCACCCAGATGTGTGACGTAGACTTCCAAAAGATCAAGCTCTACGTGGGGAACTACGACTTCTGGTACGAATCTAGCCAACTGGCTGCCCAATTAGCCGCCAACCAAAACGCTAAGAAGGAAGAAAAGATCAAGGAGCTCCAAGAGTTCATCGCCCGCTTCTCGGCCAACGCCTCCAAGCACAAGCAGGCCACTTCCCGTAAGAAGCAGTTGGAAAAGATCACCTTAGAAGACATCCAACCGTCAATGCGTAAGTACCCCTACATCAAGTTTGAACAGGACCGACCGCTGGGAAACGACCTATTAAAGGTGGAACACATTTCCCACACCGTTGACGGCGAAAAGTTGTTAAACGACGTCTCCTTCTTGATCCGGCCGGGCGAAAAGGTGGCCTTCTTGTCCCGCAACGACATGGCGACGACCGTCTTGATGCAAATTATTGCCGGGGAAATAACGCCGGACGAAGGGACCGTTATCTGGGGCCAAACGACCTCTACTAACTACATGTCCCGTGACTTAAACGCCGCCTTTGATAACGATGAATTGACGATCATTGACTGGTTGCGCCAATTTGCCACCAAAGAGGAAAACGACAATACCTTCCTGCGCGGCTTCTTAGGGAAGATGCTGTTCTCCGGGGAAGAAATTGACAAGCAAATCAAGGTCCTTTCCGGGGACGAAAAGGTGCGGTGCCTCTTATCCAAGATGATGTTGCAACACGCCAACGTCTTATTGATGGACGACCCGACCAACCACCTCGACCTGGAATCGATCACGGCGCTAAACGACGCCATGGAAAGCTTCCCAGGCTCGATCCTCTTCACCAGCCACGACCACGAATTCATTCAAACGATTGCTGACCACCTGATTGAAGTGGGACCAAACGGCTTTGTGAGCCGCGCCGACACCACTTACGATGACTTTTTGGCCCACCCGACGGCCCAAGAACAAGTGGCCGCCCTGTACGAATAATAAACTAACCCCCCCAGGAACGCGACGTTCCCAGGGGGTGTTTTAGTATCAGCTATAAAAGGGGAAACCTTGGTCTTGATGTTTCCCGTAAAATAAAGGGCTCCAGTCGGGTTCGTAAAGCGAACTACTGGAGCCCTTTTGTTGTACTGCGCGTCTTTCAGGCGCTAACCCTGATGCTGATGTTCGGCACGTTTGTAATAACGTTGTTGGATTACATCAAGAAGCATCACAAATAGAAAAAGCCGTCCTACAAAATAACTTTGAGCAGTTATAGGACGACTTTATGTCACATATAACAACGCCAGTGCCTTTTTAGCGACCTGCGCTGGAGTCCTGTTATCAGCAGGGCTCCTTTGGTATTTCCATTATAACCTAAAAGGCTAAGCGTGGGGAAGTAGGTAGGTTCACACTCACTCTGATAACGTGCTCACCAGCCGCAGGCCTAGTGCCTAAGTACGGGCGAAGAACGGTGCGTACCACACCAACCGTTCGCCCTAGCTTAGCCCAACGGCCTGCCAAGTGGGCTGGTTCACACTCACTCCTTACGGTTCCGTCTTGGAAGAGTGGGCGTGGGTGTCTAGCTTAGAGCCGTCGTTAGGGGTGTAGTAATAAACAGGGCCGTCGATGGACTTGTCGTAGTCGACTTGGACGTCGAGGCCTTCAAAGAACCAGTTTTCTGATTCTTCGATGTAGTAGTGAACACCGTCAACGACTTGGTCGACCAGTGGCTGAACTGGTTGGTCGTGCCGGCTCATCCCGGTTGAGAACCCTTCGTGGGCGTTGGTTTCACCGTAAACCCGGCCGAAAAAGTGGACCCCGCCACCTTCGGGAACGCCCATGCCCTCACGGAACCACTTACTTGCTTCGGGGGAGATGCTAATCTTAGAAACTGCCATATCGAAATCTCCTTTGTATTCGGTTTCAAATTAACCCTAGGATAGCATATTTACCAGCGGGCGCCAAATGAATGGCTCAATTTCAACTTAGTGCGGAATTTGCTATAATAACCCTAATTGAAAAAAGGGGGTGGCAGATCGATGCGAGCGTTAGCAATCTTAGCGTCACATAAACAAACCGGTATTTCCGGACAGATGTTGGCGGCGACAACCGCCGGGTTAACAATGGATCCGGCGTGGGAAGTGGAGACCATCTACCTGGCGGATTACCAGATTGGACCGGATTATCCGGGGCACCCCAACCCGGTGTTGCGGGAGTTAGAAAAGAAACTGCTGGCGGCTGACGTGTGGATCATCTCATCACCCACTTATCTAGGGAACATGAGTGGACAATTGAAAAACTTCTTTGACTGTTTCCGGCGCCGCTTTTACCGTGAGGACCACACCGGACGGTTATTTCCCGGGAAATTTGCCGGCAAGCGTTACGTATCGCTGACTTCGTGTTACGCCGGCCCAATCAAAAACTTTATCTTTCGGGCCTCCAACCCACCCCTGGAACAGGTCGATAAGGTGCTGCTCGATGCCGGCCTCGTTAAGGTGGGCGAAGCGGTGCAAACGGGGACCTGGAAGATGAAGGAACTCCCCCAGGCCAAGGTGGCGGAGCTAACTAAGCTGGGTCAAGAAATTGCCAACCCGCACGTAAAAGAGAGGTGGACCTTAACCGTGTTCAGATACATAGTTTTATTCTTTACAATTGCCTTGGTGACC
The DNA here is from genome assembly GCF_013394085.1 of Limosilactobacillus fermentum. Taxonomy (NCBI): domain Bacteria; kingdom Bacillati; phylum Bacillota; class Bacilli; order Lactobacillales; family Lactobacillaceae; genus Limosilactobacillus; species Limosilactobacillus fermentum. The sequence continues at coordinate 1,513,738 of NZ_CP040910.1, read as the reverse complement.
CTGATTACGATGGGGCTCCAAACCTGGCTCTTCAGTTTCTTAGCCGTTGCAGCCACCTTCTGGCTGTCCTGGTCGGTGTTCGTGGTGATTTTCTTTGCCATCCTGTCGGTCATTTTGCATATTTTGACCGTTATGCAACACAAGTTTAAGTAGGGGCGGTGCGTGATTAATCGTGAAAACGGTGTCGCCCGTTCAAAAACAAGTGCTATAATGAACTCCTTGAGGAAAAATTAATTGAAAAGGGCCCCCGGGCCTTGTGAGGTGACAATGATGGATCGATGTGCGGCAATGCGAGAAGCAATGCATGAGCCAGAATTACGGGCGAAGTTATTTGCGGGAAGCTTTGGGATGCGGATGCAAGCCCACCGTGTGTTAACTGACGGTCGGGCGAGCCGTTACCCTTACCCGAGTCAACTGGGTTCACGGGTGAAAAACCCCTACCTAACGAGCGGAATTTCTGATAATCTGATGGAATTCAACGCCGTGATTATGAAGGGGAGCGAGGCGGCCGTCCGCCAGCTGCAAATCCTTCAGCAGATCGTTGACCGCCAGATGGAAAGCCAGGAACGCTTGTGGCCGTTAACGATGCCCCCGGCCCTGGTCTACAAGTACGACCTCGATTTTTTGAGTTATAACTGCTCACGCCCCGACCAAAAGGATTTTTACCACTACCTAGTCGGCAAGTACGGCATTAAGTCGCTGTTGATGGGGGGAGTTCACGTCGGTTACGGCCTGGACAAGCAGCTGCTAGAGGAAATCTACCACCGCTTCTACCAGGACAAGTACCGGCGCCAAGCTGATTTCCAAAACCACCTCTACTTTAAGCTCGCCCAGGGCTTTTACCGTTGGCAATGGCTCTTTACTTACCTGTTTGGGGCCAGCCCGGTGGCGACCAGCGTCAAAGACATCGTGGCGCCGGAGTTAGAACACCAGGTCCGGTCTTTGCGTAATTCCAAGTATGGCTTCACCAACTTACCAAACGAGCAGGTTGATTACAGTTCTTTGGACGCCTACATCAACAGCTTGGCCGACTACCTTGAAAACGGCACCTACCAAAACTTCCACGAGTACTTTGGGCCGGTCTGTTTGCACGGGCGGACCAGCAACTTGGAAAAAACGATCAACGATGGGGTTCAATACATCTCGATGCGCGGCTTTGACACCGATCCGTTCTCCAAGGCCGGGATCTCAGAGGATACCTTAAACTTCCTCGAACTGGTCATGATCTACACCCTCCTGACGGAAACGCCGGACGACATGGCCGACAAGGTAAGGGTCGCCACCGAACGAAACGAGCAGGCCGCCCTCCAGGAACCAACCGCCCAGGAGGACTGGATGAAAGAAGAGGGGCTTGATTTCGTCAACCAGCTGGAAGCCTTCTGCGAGGAGTACGACGCCCCGCGCAAATACCGGTTGGCCCTGAAGTTTGTTCAACGCCGGATTGAAGACCCGAGCTTAACGATTGCCGGACAGATGGCTTCCAAGATGGAAAACGGCATGATGCTTTCCTTTGGCCTGAAGGTGGCCAACGACCGTTACTTGGAGCTGGTGCAATCCAGCCAACCGTTAGCCGTGATCGCTAAAGGGTACTCGGTGACCGCCCAGGAATTGATCCGGGCGGCAATCGTGCTGGGGATCCAAGTGTGGTTAGACCACGGGGTCCGCTTCAACGTGGGCGACCACGAGGAACTGCTGCCGGCGGACGTGGACCTGCCCCTAGAAGAGGGACCGCAACAATACCTGCTAAACCTCTTCCCGGAAGTGGGTAACGAATAAAGAAAGTGACCAATCAAATAGGGGCTGGGAGCAGGGGTTCCCAGCCCCTTATTATTAGTTTCAAATCTTAGTATAGAAGACGTGGCCAATCACCGCAGGCCTAGCTTAGTCATCCGGCCTGCCGAGAAGGTCATTGGCCACGCTTTTTAATTGGAGGAATCATCATGCGAACCATTGCCGTAATTGGCTTAACTAATTTAGGAGTCACCTTGGCGCGGCTGTTAGCGGCCACCAACCGGGTCGACCGCCTGGTATTATTGGACCAAGATGATCAAATTGCGGTGGGCCTGGCCGCTGACCTGGCTGCCAGCCCGGCGCCCCACTGTGAAGTGGTGATCCAAGATCCGGCCGCCCTCAAGGCCGCTGACGTCTTGGTGGTGACGATTGGGCAGCGTTTCTTGGGCCAACCGGATTCGTTTGCGCAACTGGCCGGCAACGTCCAAGCAATTCAAGAATGGCGCTCCGCCGTTACCGAAAGTGGCTTTAGCGGGGTGGTCTTGAACTTGGCGACGCCTAACGAAGCCTTGACCGGTTTGATCCAACAAGAGTGGCAGTTACCGGTCCAGCGGGTACTGGGGACCGGTACGATTACCGATACGGCCCGCTTGCACCAGGTGGTGGCGGCGGCGGTGGAGCAACCGGCCAGCTCGGTAACCGGCTACATGCTGGGCCAGCACGACGGCAACCTGGTGCCAATCTGGTCGAGCGTCCGGGTCAACGGGCGGTCGATTGAGGAGCCGATTAACGGCCATTCCCTGGATACCGCCAAGCTCTTGGTGGACGTTCGAGAGGAGGAGTACCGGGTGTTGACGACGGTCGACAAGGGCAGTTACACTCTGTGCTCGTGGGCGTTGGCGATCCTGGATGTTTTATTACAAAACGGGAGCACCGTGCTGCCAGTTGCGGTCTATCAGCCGCAGTATCAGTGCTACATGTCCTTCCCGGCCCAAATTACCCGGGCGGGGGTGGGCCAGTTCTGGTTGCCCCGCTTGTACCCGGTTGAAGAAGCCCAACTAAAAGTGGCCGCCACCGCGATTAAGACGCAGTTGACGGCCATGCAGGGCTAGTTATTCGTAAGTACGGATCGCCGGAGCCTGGTAATGATTCATGAAGTCGGCGACCTCATCAAAGTTGGTGGCGAACTTAATTGCGTTGACGTAGGGCGGTTCGGTAAAGCCGGTCATCTCCATCGTGGCCAGCATGTCCTTTAAGGGTTGGTAGAAGTTGCGGTAGTTGTAGAGGGCGACCGGTTTAGCGTTATCGCCCAGGGCGGTCCAGGAAAAGGCCTCGCTAACTTCTTCTAGGGTTCCCAGGCCACCGGGGAGGGCGAGTAAGCCGTCCGCCATTTCCATCATTTGGTTCTTGCGGGTGTTCATGTCGTCAACGATTTCTAGGCTGGTCAGGTCCGGGTGGCTAGTGCCCCGGTTGGCCAGTTCTTCGGTAATCACCCCGTGGGCCTGGCCACCGGCTTCCAAGACGGCGTCGGCCACCGCCCCCATGAGACCGAAGCGACCGCCACCGTAAACCAGGGCGACGTCGTGTTCGGCCATCTGGTGGCCAAAGTCAGTTGCCATTTCCATAAAGGAAGGGTCCTGCCCAGCGCGGGCGCCGCAATACACTGCTAATCGTTTTAACATCCTATTCTTCCTTTCCGCAAATCAGATGTTTTTATTATACCGCAGCGAAACGGAAGTGGGAAATCCCCTGGGTGTGTTAGGAGAAAGAGGAGAGTAGATAAAAAAAGGGGCCGGGAAGCTAACCTTCCCGGCCCCTTTATGTTATTGCACTGGTTCGATTTGGTATTCTTGGTCGTCCGCCTCATCGATCAGGCGGGTGGGCCGCTGCTCGTTGGCCTTGATCGTGATGTGGTAACCAAATTTATCGAGGTAGACAAGTTGATCGGTGCTAACGTGTTGAACGTTAGCCGGAATCACCTGGTTATCGATCCCCAATTCGAGTTCAGGTGAGATGGTAATGACGTGGGTCCGGTCCCGCTCCTCATCGTAATAGCGCCAGGTGCCGGCGTAAAAGATCGGTAAGGAGGTTGAACGTTCGTTTTTCTTTTTTGAGTGGCTGAAACCAAGCGAACTAGTGATTCCAGCCATTAGTCCCGCGCCGAACAGTAACATTCCCTTTTTCCGCATTTTACATACTCCCCACTTTATAAACTTGCCTTATCATTCGATAGCATCGGCTTTAAACAACATATATTATACACAGAATGTTGATGAGAAAAGATTTCATTTCTGTTAAAAACCAGGGGAAGTTGTTAAAATAGTAGTAACATGAGAAAAAAGGAGAATTTACGATGCTCAAGCTTGGAATTATTGGAACCAACATTATCACCGATCAAATGTTAGACGCCGCTAAGACGACTGGTCAATACCAATTGACGGCGGTCTACTCCCGGACCCTGACCCGGGCCAAGGAATACGGGGAACCGTACGGCGCCACCGCCTTCTACGACTCGCTGGAGGACTTCTTTGATGAAGGCGACTTTGACGTGGTTTACATCGCCTCACCAAACAGCAAGCACTACGAACAGGCCCGCCTGGCGATCGAAAACGATAAGTTTGTGATCCTAGAAAAGCCAGCCTTCGTCAACCCGGAAGAATTCAGCCGGATTGAATCGTTGCTAGCCGCCCACCCCAAGGCCCGCCTGGTCGAAGCCGCGCGCCACATTCACACCGGCCTCTTCCACGCTGGTGAAGACCAATTAAAGAAGATGGACACGATCCAAGGGGCTAACATCACCGTGATGAAGTACTCTTCGCGCTACGACAAGGTCCTAGCCGACGAGAAGCCGTATCCGAACATCTTCACGCCGGAATTTGCCGGGGGGGCTTTGATGGACCTCGGGGTTTACGCCGTATACGGGGCGGTGACCCTGTTTGGCGTGCCGGACAGCGTCGTTTACTTCCCAACTATGACCAAGTCTGGCGTTGACGGAATGGGGACGGCCATCTTAACCTACGACCAGTTTGCCGTGACCCTGAACTTCGGTAAGACCGCTAACTCCCACCTGGTTTCCGAAATCTACGGCCTAAAGGACACCCTGGTCTTTGATTCGATCTTTGACACCACCAAGGTGACCTACTTCGATGCCAACCAGGAACCAACGGAACTGGAGGCGCCGTACTTTGAAAACTCGATGGTCGATGAATTAAACGACTTCGCCGCTCTGTTTAACGCTCCGGACGACCCAGAACAAGTGGCCAACTACAAGCGTTGGCAAACCCTAAGCCGGGAAGTGAACGCCGTCATGTACAACCTGCGTGAATCGGCGGAGCTCACTTTCCCAGCTGACAACAACCGCTAGAGGATGATTGATTTGATTGAACAGTTTCAAACCCACTTTGAAGAACGCAACTTCAAACAACTGACCGCCATTCAAGAGGCGGTCCAAAAGCCCTTAGAAGAGGACAAGACCGTCTTTGGGATCGCCCCGACCGGCTCGGGGAAGACCCTGGCCTTCACCTGGCCGCTGTTACCCAAGGTGATGAAGGGGCAGGGAACCCAAATCCTGGTCCTCGAACCGTCACAGGAATTGGCCCTGCAAACCACCCGGGTGATGCGGGAATGGGCGGCCTTACTGGGGCTTAAGGTCCACTCCGCGACCGGGGGCGCTAACCTGCGCCGCCAAACGGAACGGTTGAAAAAGGAGCGCCCTGAAGTCGTCGTGGGGACGCCGGGGCGGATCCTTCACCTGCTAGACACCCGTGACCTCAAGTTAAACAACTTAGCCACGTTGGTGATCGACGAAGCCGACGACCTCTTGCGCGACGACACCCAAGCGGTGGTCGAAGACATTGAGCGGGCAACGCCACTAGACACCCAGTTGGCCTTTTTCTCCGCCACCCAATCAACGACCTTGGAACAGCTCGACGTCTTGTTTGGCCGCGACCTGGTCAAGATTGACGTGCGGGCCCAGGATCACTCCCGCGGCCCGGTTAAGCACGGGTTGGTGGTGGCCCGGACGATGAGTGACAAAGCGGTGATGCTGGAACGGCTCAGTCAAACCAAGAACTTCCGGGCGCTGGTCTTTTTCACTAGCATTAAGACTCTCCACTACACCGCCAGCCGCTTACGCCACGACGGTATTTCATCAGCCACTTTGGGCGGGCGGCAGCGCCAAACCGAACGTGAAACGGTGATGCGCCAGTTCCGCAAACACCAAGTTAAGCTCTTGTTGACAACGGACGTGGCGGCCCGGGGCCTGGACATTCCTAAGCTCCCGGCGGTGGTTAACTTCGAGCTGCCGAACACGGCGGATGGCTACGTTCACCGGACGGGCCGGACCGGGCGCCAGGGGGAACCAGGCCTGGTGGTCAACCTTGGGGACGACCACGACTTCCGCGACCTCAAGAAGCTTTTGGCCGACACCGACTACCAGCTGGAGCCGATGACGATCGACAAGCGCCAGTTGGTTTCCGGCGAGGACGCTAAGAACGCGGGGAAGTCGGTTGAAAAGGCGACCGTCAAGGCGGTGCAAAAGCGTCAACACGACGCCAAGGGAAACCCGAAAAAAGAAGTGGTACGCACGCTAGATTCCTTCAGCCAGCCTGCCAAGGCCAAGCACAAAAAGAAGAACCGCAAGAACAAGGGGATTCGCTTGAAGCACCGGCGCAAAAACGAAGAGCAATAAAAGTAACAAGAAGATTATCGCACCTTTACAAGTCCGGTAAAGAATGCGATAATTTTTCTTGTGTTGGTCCCATAGTATAATTGGATAGTACGTCCGCCTCCTAAGCGATTGATCCCGGTTCGATTCCGGGTGGGACCATAAGAGCAATAGGTTAGCCGTAAACAAAGGCAACTAATTCTCCCAATTTGGTATTTCGTGCTATAGTGAAGATACAAAAAGGAGCCCTGCGCCAACAGGACTCCGACGCAGGTCGCTAGAAAGGCGATGGCGTTGTTACGAGAATCTAAAGTCGTCCCATAACTCGTCCAAAGTTATAATGTGGGACGGCTTTTTCTATTTGTGATGCTTTTTGATGTAATCTAGCAACGTTAGTACAAACGTGCCAAACATCAGCATCAACGTAAGTGCCCGAAAGACACTCATTAGCTGTGAAACCTTTCTGAAGATTCTTCCATGTTTCCATAGACCTCATCTCACCAGGAAAAGACAGCCACCGCCCTTATAACTTCCTGCCTTTCCATTATACGGGAACTTCAGCATAAAACCAAGAACTCTTGTTTGTTATATGATCCCTATGACATTTGGAAAGACTTCCTCAAAAGAAAACTCCGGTCAATTCGCATTTCGCGGACTGACCGGAGTTTATTTGGTTAGCGACTACTACCGCTTAGCAATTTTTTCGTTGTCCTTAAAGATCAGCCACCGCGAGAAGATGTAGTTGGCGACCACGACCACCACGTTATCAACGATCTTCACCATTAGTTCTTGGATTGGGGTGTTGAGCTTTAACAAGGTCACCCCTACGAACATGAAGGCCATGTCGATCAAGAGGGTGAGGCCCCGGTAAAAGGAGAACTGGGAGATCTCAATCCAAAAGGCCTTCCAAGTGGTGTAATGGGAGTTAAAAACCCAGACCTTGTTGGTGAGGTAGGCAACTAAAACGGATAAAAACCAGGCCGTTACATTGGCCACCTGGTAGTTCCAGTGGACCCCTGAGGAGAGGAACTGGAACGACACGATGTTGACCAGGGTGGTGACCACACCCCAAAAGAGGTAGGCGATCACTTGGCCGTACTTGTTCCAGAGTTTGCGCATGACGGCCTCCTAGCCTAGCTTGGCCACGAGGTCCTTGGCAAAGCTGACCAAGCGTTCCTCGTCTTCGGCATCTGGGGCGAGGTTGATGTGGACGTTTTCGCTCCCCTTGGTGGCACCCGCTTGTTCAAAGGCGGCGCCAAATTCGTCAACGGCCTTGCAGTAATCATCACCGTAGAAGGTGTCACCGGAACCAGCGACCCCGTAGACTTTTCCAGCTAAGTCGGCTTCCTTTAAGTCATCAAAGAAGTCGAGCCCTTCGTCAGGCAGGGAGCCTTCGTCGTAGGTGTAGGGGCACACCACGCAAAGGTCGACGTTATCGAAATCGGCGACGTCGGCCATCGTCATTTCGGTCATTTCAACGTCAACGCCGAGGTCCTCCAGGGCGCCGGTGACCATGTCGGCGACGTCCTCATTGTTTCCGGTAATGGTGGCGTAAACCACGAGTGCTTTTGCCATGATTATCCCTCCAAAGATTTGAACGATTTGTAATTTTAAAACCTTCGATAGTATAGCACATTCAAAGAGTGCTATACTGGTAAGAGTTTATAAAATGTAAGGAGTAGTGTGAATGATTAGCTTAAAATCACCACGGGAAATCCGTGCGATGGAAAAGTCCGGCGCCGTTTTAGCCGGGATGCACCTGGGGATTCAAAAGATTATTCGGCCGGGCATTTCGAGCTGGGTAATCGAAGAATTTGCCCGTGATTACTTCAAGCAAGCGGGGGCGATCGCCGCTCAAATTGGCTTTGAAGGGTACAAGTACGCAACCTGTGTGAGTGTTAACGATGAAATTTGTCACGGTTTTCCGCGCAAGAAGTTGATCTTAAAGGATGGCGATCTAGTTAAGGTCGACACGGTGGTCAACCTCGACGGCGCCTTTTCCGATTCTTGCTGGTCGTACGCCGTGGGCACCCCGTCACCGGAGATTGCCAAGCTGATGGACGTCACTAAGAAGTCCTTGTACATGGGGATTGACCAGTGCGTACCGGGCAACCGGATTGGTGACATTGGTGCCGTAATTCAGCACTACACCGAAGACGAAAATGGCTACGGGGACGTCAAGGAATTTGTTGGCCACGGAATCGGACCCACGATGCACGAAGACCCAATGGTACCTCACTACGGGGAAGCCGGCCACGGCCTACGCCTACGCAAGGGGATGACGATCACGGTGGAACCGATGATTAACACCGGCACTTGGCAAGCCGACACCTCCGATCCGTCTGGCTGGCTGGCTAAGACGGCCGACGGTGGCTGGTCGTGCCAATACGAGCACACCCTGGTAATTACGGAGGACGGGCCAAAGATCCTGACCTCCCAAGATCCGGAAGCGGACGCCAAGTACCTGTACGATGATGAGTACGCCAAGGAATTGGCCCACTACGGCGAGATTGCACGGCGGGTGGCCAAGAAGTACGAAGAATAGATAATTGGGGGGGAAAACCACTCTTCAATGTAGGCCGGCCTTAGGTGGTGGGGCTACGGAGGTTTTCCACGTTATCTAGGGGACAATAAAATAGAATTAGGGGTTGGAAGAAACGGTTATTTTCTTTCAACCCCACTTTTTATAAAGGTAGTAACATGAAAAAAATAATAGCGAACTCTGGTTGGCTAATCGCCCTTCTCTTGACGGTGATGAACCTCTGGATGTGGGATTCACAACTTCAGTTTAGTAATTACTCGGAAAACAACCTCAAGATGGCGGTTCTCCAGTTAGTCCACGTGATTTTGATTATTGCCGAGCTGTGGTTGTTAATGCAACTTGGGCGAACTTTGAAGCGACACCGGCTTTGCCGCACCCGCGTCGTCACCACCTGGTTAGTCCTGGTGGCCTATGGGGCCGGTTCAGTCCTCCTTCAACTAGTTTGGAAGAACCAGTTTTACTTCAGCGACCTCTTAAACGCCGTTTTCCCAATCACCCGGAATATCTTTCCGCTGGCAACGGCCTACATTATCGCCATGGCGACCTTTCCGCGGGTTAACGAACTATCCGAAGTTAACCGACGCTTCCTCGGAAAAGTACTAGTGGGGATGTTTCTCTTACAGAAGAACCAGGTTATCGGTGAGCACCAAA
>NZ_CP040910.1:1337417-1504048 GCF_013394085.1 Limosilactobacillus fermentum | reverse complement strand
GGAGGGATCTACAGTAGCCTTGTTTTGGCAGGACTGCCTTTATTGCGGAGCCATTATGTTGGCTTTGCCGCTGGCCACGTCGGTAATCTGGGCTTGAAGATCCTTTTGGTAGCGATCATTGCGGGTGCCGTTATGGCGGTCGGATTCGTGGCTAATTGGTGCTTAAGAAGGCTCTTTTCATCTTTAGCGATCACCCAACATTACGAGCGGTGGGTTGAGGAGCTGCCGTCCCACTTGATGGGGTGGCCAGCGTGGCTGAAGAAGTTTTGCCATCGTCACTGGCCAGCGTTGACGGCGGTCGGGGCCTCATATCTACTAGCGATTATCGGTTTATGGTTAACGTTCTCAGGCCTTGCATTAGGACCTGCTAATCCCGAGTACAATAGCTTTAGTTACCAAGTTTTGAACCGCCAGGGAACCCTAATTTTTACCACTATTTTGATTTGGCTGTTCTTTAAAATCCTACAATCGATTACAAGCAAGTACTGGTTGTCGCTTTGTCTGACAAGTGGTCTTATGTTGGTCTTTTTTATCGCCGATCACATTAAGTTAGGATTGCGTGATGAGCCAATCCTTCTGGCCGATGTAACTTCTGTTCAGACCTTTGGAGAAATTCTTAAGTTTGTTAGCGTTTGGGTGGTGATTGCTGGAGTTGCAGGGGTACTCCTTTTAGTTATTATCGGTTTGATCCTTGACCATAGGTATCGAGTTCCTAGCCCGAATGTCAAGCGTCGATTACTTTGGACGGTACTAACGGTCTGTTTCTTTGGGAGTAGCGCTCTATGGAATCACACTAATTCTAGAATTAGTTCATTTCTTACTGGATTAGGTAATTACCCGCTCTTTTACAGCCAAATAGAAGGAGCACACCAGAATGGTCCAATTATCCAGTTTATGAACAACATTGACGTTACCGTGATGGAAAAGCCAGCCGGCTATTCAAGAGCCCGGATGGAAAAGATTGTTAAGGAATATCAAGTGGTGGCAAAGGAGATAAACAAAGATCGGAAAAATTCGCTGTCGTCGCAAACAATCATGTTTAACCTGAGTGAAAGCTTCTCTAACCCCAAGCGGGTGCCGGGAGTTAAGATCAAGGGAAACCCGATCCCATATATTCTTTCCCTGAAGAAAACGACCACTAGTGGCCTGATGATGTCCTCAGGTTACGGTGGGGGGACGGCCAATATGGAATACATGACCTTAACCGGGTTGGCAACGGCTAACTTCTCGTCAACCATGCAAACTCCATTTTCGCAATTGGTTCCTGGTTTAGCTAGAAACTGGACCTTTAATAAGCTCTTTAATTACGCAGTTAGTGTTCACCCTTATCAAGGTATTTTTTATAGCCGGATTACAGCTTATGCTAAATTTGGCTTTAATCGTTTTTACTACTTAGGTAGCAAGTACAAGATTACGGATCAAAAACGGATTAAAAATAACCCATTTCTCTCTGATGAAACAGCTTATACTAATGCCCTTCGGCAACTTAAAAATGACGAGAGTGGAACTTTTATTAACTTAGTTACAATTCAAAATCATATGCCGTATATGACTACCGATTATAAAAACTACTCCAAGTGGCTCCCAACTTCGGTAAGTGAAGGGACAGATAAGGGGACGGTTGCAACGTATACAACGGGGCTTACCTACACCGACAAAGCAGTTAAGCAGTTCATCAAGCAGATTAACAAGATCCAAAAGCCAATCACGGTTGTCTTCTATGGTGACCATCTGCCGGGGATTTACAACAACAGCATGGCAAAGGATGGGACCAAGCTGCATGAAACGGATTACTTCATCTACTCCAACACCTACGCCCGTGAACACGGTGCCCGGACTTTGACCAGTAACACTAAGGTGGTTAGCCCGAATGACTTCATGGCGATGGTAGCGGAACAAACTAATTCCAAGGTCACGCCATACCTTGCTTTGATGACAAAGGTATATGAGGACTTACCAGCCGTTTCCATTAACACTGGTCAAAACAATAGTACTGCTAGCCTCCAGTTCACAAACAGTAAGGGGCAAGTGGTTAAGTACAGCCAGTTAACTAAGAAGCAAAAACGACTCTGGCAAGATTACAAGCTGGTTCAATACGATTTGACGGCCGGTAAGCAGTACCTGTACCAGTTGCACATGATGAAGTAGGAAAGTGAGCGGAATCGTCAAGAAATAATGCACAGCTAGAAAGACAAAAGAGTTCCTCACGGGAGTTCTTTTTGTTTTCGCCGTTAGAAACTGCTAAAATGGGCCTATTAACGTGTGGGAGGGCCATGATGAAATTTATTGGCACCAAATTGAAGCGCTTTGTGACGGTCTTTGCCGAACACTTCCAAATGGCGCAAGTAACAACTTCGGCGGCCGTGCTGGCCTACTATACCTTACTTTCCATTTTCCCGGCGGTGCTAGTGGTGGGAAACCTCTTACCGATGCTGGGGTTAGATGCAAAAACGGTCCTCCCGTATCTGCAATCGGCAATCCCTAGTTCGGTCTACCAATTTATCCGGCCGATCATTTTTGATTTCTTACGCCGGGGGAGTGGGGGGATCCTGACTACCGGGGCCTTGGTGGCCCTGTGGTCAACTAGCCAAGGAATTGCGGCCTTTCAACGCTCCGTCAACGGTGCCTATGGGGTGGCTAAGAACCAAAATCCGATCATTAACCGGGTCCTGTCCTTTATTTGGATGATCATCGTCATCATGATTATCTTTGCCTTAGTGATTATGTATGGGCTCGGGGAACAGGTGCTAGAAGCCTTACAGCCAATCTTGCACTTCCCAATTAATTACGTCACCCTCTTTAGTAGCCTGCGGTGGCCAGTGACCTTTGGCGGGCTCTTTATCTTCTTAACCCTGCTCTATTACTTCGTTCCTAACGCCCGGGTGCGCCTGCGGTACGTGGTAATTGGCGCCCTGGTTGCCACCTTGCTGTGGATGGGCCTATCGCGCCTCTTCTCCTATTACGCCGTCGTATTCGCCCAACGGTTAAATTCCTACAAGACGATCGGGGCCTTCATTTTGATGATGATGTGGTTGGACTTTTCCGGGATGATTGTGATGATCGGGGCGATTGTCAACGCTACCTGCCAGGTGCTGGTGGATGGACCAGTTAGCCAACGCCCCTACTTTTGGCAGTGGGTTCATGAACGAATCAAAAAAGCGGGTGGGAAATAACCTACTCGGCAGGTCGTATGACTAAGCTAGGACGAACGGTTAGTGCAGTATGCACTGTTCTTCGGCCGTACTTAGGCACTAGACCTGCGGTTATTTTCCACATTTCCTGCCTAACTTTCGTGAATACAGCAAAAGGCTAGGAGAAAACACGGTTTTCTCCTAGCCTCTGGTCGTTAGCAATTAAGCAAAGAGTACTTCTTCGTCGGTGTTGACCACCTTAGCGGAAACGGGCGTGACGAACAGATCTTCTTCGCCCTTCTTAAACAGCTTTAGGTTGGCGATCTGGGTCATGGCTTGGCGAACGGTTGCTTCGTCCAGTTGGCCATTGGCGTAGTTGATCTTCAAGATGTGCGTCTTGTTCAGGCTGCCCTTGTAGGTGAGGTTTAAGGTCTTCATTTAAGTACTTCCTTTCGGTTGGCTAGTGGTTATGGCTATTCGTTAGTTAAAGTCGTGGCGGTCGTCAGGGTGGCTTCTTGGACGGTACCCCCGGCTAATCCTTCAAGGATGGTTTGGAAGCTGGCGATCTGCTCATCACTCGGTTGGGCAACCAGGTTGTTAAAGACCCGGTTCAAACCTTCGGGGTGATCGCCATCGATTAAGGTAACTTGAAGCTTAGTGGATTTGACGTTATGAAGCATGTTGATATCTCCTTTAAATTTGATTGGTGTAAGTTGTGATCACTGCTTACACCTTATACATAGAAACCAAGCGAAAATTTGTAAGGGTGGATCATGGAAAAAGAATCGCAAATTCGACAAATTACCGCCATTGTGGCCCAAAAACGACCGGGGCGCTTTAACGTCTTTTTAAACGGTCAGTACGCCTTTCCGGTGGCCGAGAGTGTCTTGATCAAGTACCGTCTTTATAAGGGGATGGAGGTCGATCAGAAATTACTACAGCAGATCTCAAACGATGATCAGGTGGCGCAAGCCTATAATAAGATGCTGGATTACTTGTCCCACCAACTGCGGACCGAACACGAGGTGGAACAAAAGCTAGTGGAGATTGACACCCCACCGGAGTTTGTCCCGGTGGTGATGGCCAAGTTGCGGGAAAACCGCTTGTTGGATGACCGGGAGTACGCGGCTGCTTACGTGCGGACGGAGATGAATACCGGTTTGAAGGGACCGGGGGTGATTCGCCAAAAACTTCGTCAAAAGCGGGTGGGCGAGTTTTTAATTGACGACGCCCTTACCCAGTTCACCACGGAACAACAGGTTGAAAATGCCGCCAAACTGGTGCAAAAGCTGGCCAAGCGTTACCTGAACCAACCGGCACGGCGCCGAAGCGAAAAAATCCACCAGGGGGTGCTAACCCAAGGGTACGGCGATGAAGTTTACCAACTGGTGAAGGAAAACGAAATCCCGTCCCAAACGGAGGATCGCCAGGCGGAATTACTGGAACGGGAAGCGGAAAAAGCTTGGCACCGTTACCGCCGGTTTGAAGGTTATGAACGAAAGATGAAGACTAAGCAGGCCCTTTACCGCAAGGGGTTTGACCTCGATGAAATTGATCAGTGGCTGGCCAAGCAAGAAAACCTTAATAACTGATGAAAGGGGTTCCGGACGAAAAGTTCTTTTTAACGCCCTAATTTATTGGTATCATTAGAGGAGTATTTGTAAATAGAATCTATTTACAATGGGTTGCGGTTATCAACAATGAAGTGAAAAATGGGGCGACTAGAGAGCCCAAGTTAATTTGAAATCGAGAGAAACGCTAATGGTTGAAAACATGATTCACATTGATGCGGAACGATTAAACCGCCAATACTTTTACCGGGGGATCAAGCGTCTGTTTGACGTGGTGGCCTCGGCAATCGGGGTGGTGGTCATCAGTCCAGTACTGTTAATTATTGCAATTTGCATCAAAGTTGATGATCCCCACGGGCCGGTGTTTTACACCCAAACCCGGGTGGGGAAGGACGGACACGAATTCAAAATCATCAAGTTCCGCTCAATGGTTAGTAACGCAGATGAGCTCCTCGCCAAATTACAAGATCAAAACGAGGTTGATGGGGCGATGTTTAAAATGAAGGATGACCCCCGAATCACTCGGGTTGGTCGTGTGATTCGCAAGTACAGCTTGGATGAGTTACCACAGTTAATTAACGTGGTGACTGGATCAATGAGTATCGTTGGGCCCCGGCCGCCGCTGGTTTCGGAGGTGGAGCAGTACACGGAGTACGACAAGCAACGCCTTTTAGTGACCCCCGGGGCCACCGGGATGTGGCAAGTGGGGGGCCGAAACGACGTGGACTTTGACGAAATGGTCCGCCTCGACCTAACCTACATTCAAAACCGCTCCGTCTGGTTGGATTTAAAGATCATGCTTGAAACTGTGAAAGTAATGATCAAACCAAACGGAGCCTACTAAAGGAGAACATTGTGCGAGTAAAAGTATTAGTTGCCGCCCACAAAAATTACGAGATGCCGACAGATCCAATGTATCTGCCGGTTTTTGTGGGTAAGGACCTACACCCAGATGTTAACCACACCTTCCAAGGGGATAACACGGGCGATAACATTTCTCAAAAGAACCCTACCTACAATGAGTTAACTGCCATTTACTGGGGCTGGAAGAACTTAGACGTTGATGCCATGGGTTTGGTGCACTACCGCCGTTATTTAAGCCTACGCCACCAAAAGGCGCTTCAAACGGTGTTGTCGGAAAAAGAGACCGTGGCGCTACTAGAAGATTACGATATTATCCTGCCATCCAAGCGGAAGTACTACATCGAAACTAACGAATCGCATTACTTACATGCTCACCACCACGAACCATTTGAGGTGATGCGCCAGGTGATACAAGAGCAATACCCAGAGTATGCACCAGCCTTTGAGCTAGTGATGAAGCGGACTTGGGCACACATGTTTAACATGTTCATTATGAAGAAAAAGCCCCTCAATGAGTACTGCACTTGGATGTACGACGTTTTAGCTAAAGTGGAAGCCCAAACTGATATCTCTAACTACTCAACCTACGAACAGCGGGTCTACGGATTCTTGAGCGAGCTACTCTTGGACGTATGGTTGGAGGTCCACCCAGAGTACAAGACCAAAGAAGTTAACTACGTCTTTATGGAGCATACCAACTGGTTGAAAAAGGGTGGTAAGTTTATCCAACGTAAGATCACGGGACACGCATAGGAATTGAAGAATGAAAGCAAGAATAGCTGAAATTTGGCGGGCACCGATTCAGGGGCAGCATGTTTACTTACTGGCCTTCAGTCTATACTTTGTCCCCGCCTTCTTAATTGATTCAACCTATACAACCTTGCTGAGTTGGTCCGAGTTACGCTTAATTACTTACCTCGTCATCCCGTTGCTAATTTTTAAAATTTACGTGATGGATGAATGGCAAGTGTCCGGTAAATTAGTAATAACAGCATTATTGGTTGCTAGTATTATTTCTTGGCGAACGGCCCAGTATCCGGAACTAATGGTAACAATGGCCTTCGTGCTAGGGGCGCGTGGCGTTGACTTTAAACAGGTGGCTAGGTGGTACTTATACCTATCGGTGACTCTATTACTTGTGATTGCCGCCACTTCATTGGTGAATATTGTTCCTAACTTAGTCTATGTTTCTAATCTACGTCCGAACCGCTATGGGCTTGGGATGGCTTATACAACCTTTGTGGCGTCCCACCTGTTTTTCTCGGCACTAGCATATTGCTACGTTCGCTTTGGCAAGCTTAAGTGGTTTGATTACATTGGGATTGCGGTTGTTGCAACAATTGCGATGGTTTATACCGATACCCGGCTAGACTTCTATGCAATGCTGTTGATGATTCCGGTGATGTGGGTCACGCAACGAGCTGCAGAAGGGAAAAGATTCTCAAGGATGATTGCTTCCTTTTGGTGGATGGCAATGCCGGTGTTGGCTGTGATCACGATTACGGCTGCCTACTTCTTTGATGACAGTAACCATATCTACCGGAAATTCAACGAGCTGCTGTCTGGCCGACTAAGTTTGAGTAGAAAGGCCTTCCGGTTGTATGATCCAAATTTAATTGGACGTTTTATCCACGAAAAATCATTTGGTGGTGTGAAGGGGAAGACCTTTGCTAACCAAAACCAAAATGGATTGAGTGCGGACTACTTTTATATCGATTCGTCCTTTGTTCGGATGCTTCTATTATGGGGGTTAATCATCTTCGTGCTCTTTATTGTGATCATGACCTTCATCGCAATTGTTAGCACGGTTCAAAAGGAGTACGCCCTATCGGCAATCGTAATGTTAGTTGCCATCAATTCGATGGTTGAACCACACGCCGTCCAATTGATTTACAACGTCTTTATTCTCGCAAGTATTCCACAGTTAGAATGGGTTTTGAAAAATATAAGGGGAAAGAAATATGGCAATGAAAATATCGCTGAGTAACCTTACTAAAGTGGTCTGGAAGAACATTTTAGTAATCTTGATCTTTGCAGTTTTGGGTGGGGCCGCTGGTGGCTTTTATGCTCACACCAAAAAGCACACTACGTACACCGCGAGCCGTTCCTTAATGGTTGCTCACCGTTATAATAACAGCACGGCTAACGAACAAGTCCAAGCAGACCTAAGCTTGACTAACACGTATAAGGATATGATTGAAAGTAGTGATGTGGCGGCGGCTGCGCAAAAAGAACTGCCGAAAAAGCTTCGTAAGCAATACAGTACGGAAGACATCTTATCCATGATCAAGGTTAAGACCGTTATGCAAAGCTTAGTTCTCACGGTTTCTGTAGAGGCGGGGAATGCCAAGGAGGCAACGCAAGTAGTTAACGCTGTTGTTGATGCCGCAAAGACCGAATTACCGAAGATTTCACCGTCAACCGGAACAATTTCAACCTTTGCCAAGGCTAAGGTTAAAGACGCCGATAGCCAAACTAGTCCTTCAACAAAGAAGTACCTATTAGCAGGGGTGGCAGTTGGGTTAATCGTTGGGATGGTGTTAGCATTTACTGTGACGACTTGGCGAAACCTTATTTAAAAAACACTTAATAAGCTCTAGATTAGCTACTAATAGATCATAATGGATATTGTTGTAAAGCTTAATTTGGGCTATGATTGTTTAAACTAATTACACGTGTGAAAGGAATATACAATGTCTAAGTACGATTATCTTGTAGTTGGGGCCGGTTTATTCGGTGCCACCTTTGCTTACGAAGCTGCCAAACGTGGCAAGCGGGTGAAAGTGATTGAAAAGCGTGATCACATCGCCGGAAACATCTTCACCAAAGAAGTTGATGGGATCCAAGTGCACCAATACGGGGCCCACATTTTCCACACTTCCAATAAGGAAATCTGGGATTACGTTAACCAGTTCGCAACCTTTAACCGTTATACTAACAGCCCGGTAGCCAACTACAAGGGAACGATGTACAACCTTCCGTTCAACATGAACACCTTCAACAAGATGTGGGGCGTTCGGACGCCGCAAGAGGCAATGGACAAGATCAATGAACAACGCCAAGAAATGGCCGGCAAGACGCCGCAAAACTTGGAAGAACAAGCCATCTCATTGATTGGTCGTGACATCTACGAAAAGCTGGTGAAGGGCTACACGGAAAAGCAATGGGGGCAAAAGGCAACCGAATTGCCGGCCTTCATTATTCGTCGCCTGCCAGTTCGCTTGACTTACGATAACAACTACTTCAACGATGACTTCCAAGGGATTCCGGTTGGTGGTTACACACAAATCGTTGAAAAGATGTTAGCCTCCGATTTGATTGATGTGGAAACGGGTGTGGACTTCTTTGCCAAGCGCGAAGAATACCTGGCTAACTATCCGAAGGTCGTCTTCACCGGAATGATCGATGAATTCTTTGATTACCAACTGGGGGAACTTCAATACCGGAGCTTGCGGTTTGAAACCGAAGAACTGGATGTTGATAACTACCAAGGGAACGCCGTTATCAATTACACCGATGCGGAAACACCATACACCCGGGTGATTGAACACAAGCATTTTGAGTTTGGTAAGGGTGACAAGGATAAGACGATCGTGACCCGGGAATACCCAGCTGACTGGCACCGCGGTGATGAACCATACTACCCAGTTAACAACCAACAAAATAATGATTTGTACAAGCAATATGCTAAGCTTGCCCAGGAAAAGGAAGCCAATGTGATCTTTGGTGGCCGGTTGGGCCAATACCGCTACTATGACATGGACCAAGTACTTCACGCGGCCCTTGTATGCGTAGAAAAGGAGTTTAATAAGTAAGCATGAAAGTGATCCGAAACTATTTGTATAACGCGGGCTATCAGATTCTTTTGATGATTGCCCCCTTAGTGACGACCCCTTATGTGTCCCGCGCCTTGGGTGCACACGCCAGTGGGATCAACACTTATACAAATGGGTGGGTCACTGTTTTTTATTTAGTCGGTCAAATGGGGATTGGCTTATACGGAAACCGAGAAGTTGCCTATCACCGGGATGATAAGCGGGAACGCTCGCGAATCTTTTGGGGAATTGAAGCACTTCAACTGTGCACGATTAGCATCTCTTTAGTTGCCTACCTCGTGGCGGTGTTCTTATTTTCGACAACCTTCCGGGAATACTACCT
Organism: Limosilactobacillus fermentum; assembly: GCF_013394085.1. Taxonomy (NCBI): domain Bacteria; kingdom Bacillati; phylum Bacillota; class Bacilli; order Lactobacillales; family Lactobacillaceae; genus Limosilactobacillus; species Limosilactobacillus fermentum. The sequence goes on along the minus strand of NZ_CP040910.1, from coordinate 1,494,324 downwards.
TCTTCAAACGCTTTGGATCGTTGCCTGTGGGATCGATGTTTCCTGGTACTTCATGGGGATGGAGGACTTTAAAAAGACGGTCGTCCGGAATACAATCGTCAAGTTAATCATGATTGTATTGATCTTTACTCTGGTTAAGACGGAAGCTGATCTTTGGAAGTACATCCTGTTGATTGGGGTTGCCCAGTTAAGCGGAAACTTAACCCTATGGCCGTATCTAAAGTCCAATATCCAGTGGGTGTCACCAAAAGAATGGCATCCCCTCCGACACCTTTACCCCTCCTTACTCCTCTTTATTCCAACGATTACGACCCAAATCTACTTGGTGGTTAACAAGTTAATGCTAGGGAAGATTGGTCAACCAACGGCCTTAGGGCAGTTTGACTATGCGGATCGCCTGGTCAAACTAGTCTTAGCGATCGTAACGGCTACGGGGACGGTTATGCTTCCCCACATTGCCAATAAGTTTGCTAAGGGTGATTTGAAGGGGGTTCGGGAAAGCCTCTACAATTCCTTCGACTTTGTAACGGCGATGGCAGTTCCAATGATGTTTGGTCTAATGGCAATTTCGGAAAAATTCGCCCCGTGGTTCTTAGGGAATGGGTACCAAGATGCCGGTAAGATTATTTTCTTCGAGGCCCCAGCAATTGTCTTCATTGCGTGGAGTAACGTAACTGGTGACCAATACTTGATGCCAATTGACCGGGTTAAGGAGTACACGGTTTCCGTTTCAATTGGGGCGGTGGTTAACGTGATTGCCAACATCCTCTTGATTCCATTTTATTCGGCCAACGGAGCGGCGTTAGCAACCGTTATTGCCGAGTTCAGTGTGATGGCAGTACAGATGAATTTTGTTCGTTCAACCATTCGGCGACGCCAATTGTTTAGAAGTAGTTGGCGGTACTTCTTAGGGGGACTAGTGATGTTCCTTGTAGTTAACCGAATCTGTGACGTAATGACAATGAATATTGTTAACATGGCGATTCAGATCTTTGTGGGGACGGTTATTTATGTTGCCTGCCTCTTTATTCTTAAGGCGCCGGTGATTGAGCAAGCAAAACAAGTTTTAGGAAAGTAATGTTTTAATATGGAAAAGAAACGCTATCTTTATATCGACATACTGAATTGCATGGCAATTTTCGCCGTTTTAGTCCAACATACTGCCCAGATCGCCCATCAGGGGAATCCAAACGAACAAATTACAATCATTGGAAATATTCTGCAAACGATCTTCCTACCTGCGGTGGGGATCTTTTTTATGAATTCTGGTGCAATGTTGCTAGATTATCGCTATCGTCAATCCACGAAAGAGTTTTTTAAAAAGAGATTCCTTAGGGTCGTGGTACCGTTTTTAATCTGGTCGGTTTTCTACTATTGGTATAGCTACCACTATTATGCTTTCCCAGGGATTTTCCACCGGAATGTTTTTTCCCTACGTGACTTTGTTCAATCATTTGTGGATGATAAGATCAATAGTTTGTTCTGGTTCTTCTTTTCGATCATTCAGCTCTACTTGGCCACCCCAGTCTTTGCGGTGTTAGCGAAAAAATATAAAGATATACTTGCTTATGTGGTCGTGGTAGGAGTAGCTTACGGGATTGTGGTGCCTTATATTGCAGCACTCAAGGGTGTTAATCTCAGTAGCGGCAATATTAATGTGCCTCTATTAAATTCGTCGTGGATAACATACTATGTGATGGGCTATCTAATTAAGGAAGATTATCTATCGGATAAAATTCAGATGACGATCATTGCTTTAGGTACTTTAAACTTAGGAATTGATATCTTAAATGATATCTTCGTGAATAAGATTGTTTACTTTAACAACCTAGGAACGATGTTCTATACCTTTGGCCTATATATTTTAATTAAGCGACTTACCAATCATGCCCGATCAGAAAGGGTGACGAAGTTCTTTGCGGTGTTGTCTTCAGCATCACTAGGGATTTACGTGTTGCACCCGCTTTTTATCCAGTTATTTGACTGGTATCTATTCCATGTAACACCAAAGGTATGGGATAGTTACTTTGAGGTATTGCAAAACCCAATTCATATATACGTATACCCGTTTGTTCTCTATCTTGTTATGGCACCGATCGTTTTGCTTATAAAGAAATTCAAACTCATGAAGTACATCTTGCCGTAACCTTTTTCAAGAATGAATATTTCCAAAAGATGTCAAACATTATCGTTTGTTGACAACTTGGGGTTAAGTAAAACTTGCTGAATATAAAGTGTTAAAGTAGATAACAGTGATAAAGAATTAACATATTTAATAAAAAGGTAAGGTCATGGAAAGTAAAAAGCACTATAAGTTATATAAAAGTGGAAAACAATGGAAGACACTCGCCATTACTGCAGCGGTTGCGGTAGCTGGGGTGGTTTCCCTTAACAATGTAACTGCAAATGCCGATGTTACCTCATCTGCGGTTGCAACTGTGGCAGTAGCACAAACTAGCAGTGCCTCCTCAGTAGTACTGGAAAGCAGCACTTCAGCCGTAGCTACGTCGTCAACTTCAGAAGCTAGTGCTGCAGCTTCAAGTGCTGTTGTCTCTTCATCAGCATCCAGTTCTGTAACTAGCGCTACTTCATCCGTGGTAGACGCTGCTAGCGCAAGTACGGTTGCAAGTTCAGCTGACACTGCTGCAACTAGTGCAACGTCAAGCTCTGAAGTGAGTGTAACTTCTGCATCATCAGAAGTAAGTACCGTTAGCGATTCGTCTTCGGTTGCAACTTCTACTACTTCTTTAACAAGCCAATCAACCGAAAGTGCTACAAGCGATAGTGCTGATTCATCAGCAACTTCAACTCAAGATAGTAGCGTAACTTCTGCGGAAGTAGTTACGCGTGAAGTGGCAGCGGTAGCTACGAGCTCAACTAAAAACGGTTGGGTTAGTGAGAACGGTACCTACACATACTACACGAATGGGAAAGTTGCTAGCGGTGAAAACTACTCCTATTTACCATCAATTAGTGGGACTGGCTACAACTGGTACCTAGTTAAGGATGGTGTAGCGTTATCTGGTGTTCAAAAGTGGTACGGGAGTTACTACTACTTTGATCCAACTACTTACTTGAAGTTAGATCACCAAGACTACGTTAAGTCCCAATGGGGGGACTGGTACATGGTGGGTAGCGATGGGATTGTCCAATCAGGGGTTCAAAAGTGGTACGGTAAGTACTACTACTTCGATCCAGTAACCTACTTAAAATTAGATCACCAAGACTACGTTAAGTCCCAATGGGGGGACTGGTACATGGTGGGTAGCGATGGGATTGTCCAATCAGGGGTTCAAAAGTGGTACGGTAAGTACTACTACTTCGATCCAGTAACCTACTTAAAATTAGATCACCAAGACTACGTTAAGTCCCAATGGGGGCTTTGGTACATGGTAGGTAGTGATGGGATAGTTCAATCAGGGGTTCAAAAGTGGTATGGTAAGTATTACTACTTCGATCCAGTGACCTACTTAAAGTTGGACCACCAAGATTATGTTAAGTCCCAATGGGGGGACTGGTACATGGTAGGTAGTGATGGGATCGTTCAATCTGGGTTAGTTCAATGGTATGGTCATTACTACTACTTCAACCCAGTAACGTATCTAAAGGCAACTAACACGACGTTTAGTTACAATGGAATATCATTAACTGCCGATAATACTGGTATTATTACCGGGACTACGACTTCTTCACAATTCCTATTAAAGATTTACCAGGCAACCCTTGATGGTTGGAAGGAATATGGTGTGTTACCATCCGTGACGGCTGCTCAAGCAATCCTTGAAAGTGGTTGGGGGCAATCAGCCTTAGCTACTGAAGCCAACAACTTATTTGGGATTAAAGGATCATATAATGGTCAATACGTTATCATGTCGACTGCGGAATATGGTAGCGGTGGTTACTACTATGTAAATGCAGAATTCCGGAAATACCCAAGCTTCTATGAAAGTGTTGTTGACCACGGATACTTCTTGTACAGCAATAGTCGCTACAGTAACTTGTTACATCAAACTAGCTACGCTACTGTAACTTCGTTATTACAATCTGATGGATATGCAACTTCACCGACGTATGCTTCGAGCCTTAATAATGTGATTACAACTTATGGGTTGCAATCATGGGATACGGCAGCTGGAGTATAGAAACTAATTAACTTATAATCCCCCTAGGGGTAGCAAGCGCCACAATAGTTTGTTCTCCTTAAGGGGATTTTAATTTACCTAATTATAAGTAAGGAATTAAATCAATAAGTTGGAAAATAGATAGGGAGGATCAATTATGGGGGAGAAAAAGCAACACTATAAGCTTTATAAGAGTGGAAAACAATGGAAGACATTGGCAATCACTGCTGTAGTGGCTATTGCAGGAGTATTGTCGTTCAATGATGTAACGGCCAATGCTGATGTAACTTCAGCTACGATTGCAGCTACAGAAGTAACACAAACTGGTAGTAAAGTTGGTACATGGTTGGCAGTGATGGAATTGTTCAATCTGGGATTATCAGATGGTACGGGTCACTTTATTACTTTGACCCAACAACCTACTTACTAAAAACTAGTGGTTACGTTGTGTCAAACGGTGTTGCATATATTGCGGGTAGTGACGGGAAACTTACGGCAGTAACGAATGCAGTTAATAGCTACATTCTTAAGAATTATCTAGGTCACGCCGCAATCACATAAGATTACGTAATCCCTTCGGATGTTACAGACACCTATAGTGATACCTCAGATGGAAAACCAAACATGATTGTTGTTCATGAGACGGCCGATGATGCAACAATTTGGGAAGAAATTAATTACGAGAAGAATACTTATGAGGATGCCTTTGTTCATGCCTTTGTAGATGGAAATAATATTATTGTTATTTCAAACACTGATCACGAAGCATGGGGGGCTGGATATCCAGCAAATGGACGAGCCGTTCAATTTGAACAAATTGAGGTTACCGGAGCAAGTAACTTTACGAAGGAAATTTCAAATGCGGCATACTTTACAGCCTATATGATGAAAAAGTATGGGCTAATTCCGTCACTGGCCCAGTCGAATGGGACGGGAACATTATGGTCGCACTATAATGTATCGCAATATTTGGGCGGTACTGACCATACCGATCCCGATGGTTACTGGTACAACCGAGCAAGCACGTATTTTGGAACGACATACACTATGTCGAATTTCTGTCAGTTGGTAAGCCTTTACTACAACACGCTATAGAACCTCCCTGTAACGTAACGAAAATCGAAACGTTCCGTCGACTGATTGCCAATTAAGCAATTGGTTGGCGTTTTTTTAGTTGCAAAGATTTCTTACAATGTTGCAAAAAGGTGACAAACGTTATTCTTAGTTAACAGATCATCAAATATTGTAGAAAGATGAACTTTTTATGATATGGTATTAAACGTAAACTTTTAAATTAAACATAATTAACTAAAAACCAAAAACTACGGAAGGATTTAGGTTGATGGAAAGTAAAAAGCACTACAAGTTATACAAGAGCGGGAAGCAGTGGAAGACGCTAGCGATTACCGCTGCAGTTGCCATCGCCGGGGTTGTCTCTTTTGATAACGCAACGGCAAATGCGGATGTTGCTTCATCTGCCATTGCTACTACGGAAGTTTCACAAACGACTAACGATTCCTCAGCGGTACAAAGTGATGCCACGAGTGCAACGGTTGTGGTTGCTTCAATTAACAGTACGGAAGTTTCCAGCACTGCATCCGCAGCTAGTTCTGAAACGGTTGTTGCTCCGGTCTCAGCTGAATCCGTTAGTGTTAGTGCAGTTGCCTCATCTGCAACTAGTTCAGCGTCTAGTGTGGCCCAGAGTACCGCAGCTGTGGCAACCGAAGCTAGCTCGGCGATTAGTGCCACGTCTGCTGTGTCGTCATCTGTTGCAACTACGACTAGTGAAGCAACTGTAAGTGCAACTAGCTCTATGAATGACAGTAACTTGTCAGATGCAACCTCTACTCAGGATAGTGCAGCTTCTTCAGCAGCCGAGATCCGTGCCGTTGCTGCAGCCGTTAGCTCTACTAAAAATGGCTGGGTAAATGAAAACGGAACGTACACTTACTACACTAATGGTAAGGTAGCTAGTGGTGAAAGTTACTCGTACTTGCCGACGATTAACGGAACGGGTCACAATTGGTACTTGGTTAATGATGGTGTTGTCCAATCAGGTGTCCAACAATGGTACGGAAGCTACTACTACTTCAACCCGACAAACTACCTGAAATTAGATCACCAAGATTACGTTCAGTCCCAATGGGGGAGTTGGTACATGGTCGGCAGTGATGGAATCGTTAAATCCGGTGTTCAAAAGTGGTATGGCAAGTACTATTACTTTGATCCAACTACTTACTTGAAGTTAGATCACCAAGACTACGTACGGTCTCAGTGGGGAGATTGGTACATGGTCGGCAGTGATGGGATTGTTCAATCCGGTGTTCAAAAGTGGTATGGTAAGTACTATTACTTTGATCCAACTACTTACTTGAAGTTAGATCACCAAGACTACGTACGGTCTCAGTGGGGAGATTGGTACATGGTTGGTAGTGATGGGGTTGTTCAGTCAGGGCTTGTTAGTTGGAAGGGATCAACTTATTACTTCGATTCTTCAACTTACTTGAAGGTAACTAACAAGACGTTTACTGTTGGGAATACAACCTATAAGGCAGACGGTAATGGTGTTGTTACGGTAGTCAATGACTTTAACGCTAAGGTTAACAAGGCCTTAGGCGAAATCGGGGTACCATACGTTTGGGGTGGTAACTCTCCTTCCGTTGGGTTTGACTGCTCTGGGTTAGTTCAATGGGCTTACGGCCTGAGTTCTAGTTACCGGACGACTTACCAACAACAAACGCTTGGGACGCACGTTTACTCCAACGTCTCTAGTTCGCCAAAGGGTGCGCTGTTGTTCTTCGGTAGTGATTCCGCTCCGTACCACGTGGCCATCTCATTAGGTGACGGTTCTTACGTTCACGCCCCAACGGTCGGTGAAAACGTCAAGATTGGTTACCAAAAGTACTTCACACCTAGCTACTACATCGTCTTAAGCTAGTTAATATAAGGAGAAGCCTTAGGGATATCCTGGGGCTTTTTCAAAATATTAGGGAATTGTGAAGTTATGACTAATCATCGAACAAAGACTTTGTTATAATGTGATTAAGAATCAGAGTTCGAGATATTGAGAGGAAAAAATTATGAAAGCTAACAAGCTATTAACTTCAATTGTTGCTGGGGCGATGCTTCTTTCATTAGCGGCCTGCAGCAGTAGTAAATCTGCGAGTGGGAGTGATACTACGGACAGCGTAAGCGCAAGTAGTAAGGCGGCCTCAAAGAAGAACTCCACGACGAAGAAGCAACAAGTAAAGACGGTTTCTGATGATTCCAGTTCTTCATCTAGTAAATCTTCCAGTTCAGCAACCGCTGCTAACTCATCAACGTCTTCGTCAAGTGCTTCCCGGGGAGCGGCAGCCGCAACCGCCTCGAATTCTAGCTCTTCTAACGGAAGTAGCTCTTCATCAAGTGCCTCAACGGCTACTTTAACTCAGACCCAAGCCTTGGATCTTTTAAAGGAACGTCTCGGAGCTAACTTGAACAATGCTGGGACGTCAGGTCAATCAATGCCAGTTCAACCATCAGCTACCGATGTTGATTCCTTTACCGCTACGCAAACGGGAACGAACAGCTGGCAATTTACTGGAACGGTAAACGGTAAGACTTACACTTACAATGTTTCACCAACTTCCATTACTGAGAACTAGTCAAAGTTCATTGTTAGATAGTGTATAATGAAAACCGGTGCTGCTAAGCGGTGCCGGTTTTTCATTATTTAAATTTAAGAGGATTAAAAATGCCAAAGTTATCAATTGTCGTTCCCTGTTATAACGAACAGGAAGCCCTCCCGCTCTTTTACCCAGCTGTAGAAGAGGTGGTCCAAAGAATAGATGGTTTAAAAACGGAATATTGGTTAGTAGATGATGGTTCTGCAGACCAAACGTTAGCGGAAATGCGAAAGTTGCATTCGATTGATCCTGAACGGGTACATTACCTAACCTTTTCCCGGAACTTTGGGAAGGAGAGTGCCCTCTATGCTGGTCTGGAAGCAGCTACCGGTGATTACGTGGTGGTAATGGATGCGGACTTGCAAGATCCGCCGTCCTTTCTTCCCCAAATGTATTCCATCCTCCAGGAAGGTGAATACGATTGTGTAGGGACCCGGCGGACCGACCGGAAGGGAGAAGCCAAGATAAAATCCTTCCTCAGTGACCAATTTTATAAAGTTATTAACCGTGTATCGCAAACCAATATCGTTCCAGGAGCTCGTGACTTTCGGATGATGACCCGCCAAATGGTCGATGCCATTCTTTCAATGAAGGAATACAGCCGTTTTTCCAAGGGAATTTTCTCCTGGGTCGGTTTTAAAACCAAGTATTTAGAGTACAAAAACGTTGAGCGGGTGGCCGGAACCACTGATTGGTCAACTTGGAAACTATTTAAGTATGCAATGGACGGAATTGCCGACTTCTCACAGGCACCATTATCATTAGCAGTTTGGCTAGGAACGACCTCCTTTATTATTTCAATCATTGGGTTGATTTTTGTGGTGATCCGCCGACTGATAGAACCAACGAGTAGTGCCTTTGGCTGGGCCTCGATGGTTTGCATCATTCTTTTACTAGGGGGACTACAGCTGCTCTGCATTGGGATTGTCGGGAAATACATCGGTCGTATCTACATGCAAGTTAAGAACAGACCGATTTACATCATTAAGGAAAAGAAATAATGCCAAAAAGTTATCAAAAAGCGCTCTTTTGGTCGTTTGAATTACTGATTATTGCGAGTTTAATCTGGGTCTGCACCCAGATTAACTTTGTCTTTACCCCTTTGCTGGTCTTCGTTTCCGTGGTAATCACCCCGCTGATCATCTCGCTCTTTTTGTACTACATGTTAAACCCACTCTTTCGCTTATTAATGAAGATCAAGGTTTACAAATGGCACATGAAACGGGGGATTGCGAGCTTGGTGGTGGTGATCGGGCTCGTCTTGATTGTGGCTGGTGGGATTTCGGCGTTAATTCCATCGGTGCTCAATGAGTTAAACCAAGTAATTCATTGGCTCCCCCAGGCTGCCAAGGAGATCCAAAAAATGATTCAAGAGATCTCGGAACACCCGTGGGTGCGAAAACTCCACTTATCTACTTACTACGGTCAAATTAACGATCAAGTTTCTAAGTACGTTCGCCAGATTGTCACTGGTTTAACCTCAAGTGCGGGAACAATTATTGGGACGATTACGAGTACGGTCATTGTGGCCATCACCGTCCCCGTAATGCTTTTTTACATGTTTAAGGATGGTAACCGACTAGTACCGAGCGTGCAAAAGCTTTTTCCGGAAAGTAGTCAGGATGAGGTTGGTGAACTGTTACGAAAGATGAGTAAGACCCTTTCATCCTACATTTCAGGGCAAGCCATTGAGTGTCTGTTCGTGGCGATTGCAACTTCGATCGGCTATCTGATCATTGGCCAGCCCTTAGCCGTGGTTCTCGGTGTGGTGGCGGGAATCGCCAACATGATCCCGTATGTAGGGCCCTATATCGGAATTACACCGTCCTTAATGGTTTCGATTGCGGTGGCGCCAGAAAAGATTATTTGGGTGATTGTAGTGGTTGTGATCGTTCAACAAATTGACGGTAACATTATCTACCCGAATATCATTGGCAAAACCCTGCAGATCCACCCATTAACGATCATAATGCTCTTATTAGCTGCGGGGAATATCGCTGGGATTCCAGGGATGATCCTTTGTATTCCGTGCTATGCAGTTGTTAAGACGGTGGTAACTTACTTAATAAGTATTTACAATCTGAGGAAACGAGGAGAAAATAACGGCTAGTTAGACATAACATTGTTATAATCTAGGGTATTCATGGGGAAGATTTAGCGTAGTGGGTAAATCTTAATTATGATGGAGGCGCATGGGTATGTTAAAGACATTAACAATTGTCGTACCGTGCTATAACGAAGAAGAAGTGCTCCCGGAAACAGTTAAAGAAATTGGTACAATTATCGAAGATTTGATTGCTCAAGCAAAGATTAGCACTAAGAGTAAGATCCTCTTTGTTAATGACGGGAGTAAGGATCGCACCTGGGAGTTAATCTCTGAGTATAGCGAGAAGTACTCCTACGTTTCGGGGATTAAGTTTACCCGTAACTATGGTCACCAAAACGCCTTATTAGCCGGAATGACGGTAGCAGTTAAGTATTCGGATATGATCATCACCATCGATGCGGACCTCCAAGACGACGTCAACGCCATTTACCAGATGGTTGATAAGTACTTAGAAGGAATTGATGTGGTTTACGGGGTTCGTAATAGCCGGGAGACGGATTCCTTCTTTAAACGGCGGACAGCGCTAGCCTATTATGGGCTAATGAAACGCTTGGGTGTGAATCTCGTTCCAGATTCCGCCGACTACCGCTTGCTCAGTAAGCGGGCAACGGAAGCCCTGCTTCAATACAAAGAGCACAACTTGTTTTTACGGGGGATGGTTCCGTTAGTGGGGTATCCTTCGGCTAAGGTGTACTATCCCCGTAAGGAGCGCTTCGCCGGTAAATCGAAGTACCCACTCGGGAAGATGTTACACTTTGCTTTTGATGGGATTTCTTCCTTTTCAATTGCCCCGATTCAATTAATTTTGATCTTAGGGATCTTGACCACTTCGATTAGCATCATCATGATGATCTATGTTTTAGTAGAAAAAATATTAGGTCATGCTCTAACCGGTTGGGCATCCTTGATGATCTCAATCTGGTTGCTTGGTGGAATTCAGCTAATTTCAGTCAGTGTAATCGGTGAGTACGTAGGGAAGATCTTTACCGAAGTTAAGCATCGGCCACGCTTTAATATCGAAACGGAAGACTACACTGAAAAAATGGTCAAGGATAAAAACGGTTACTAATAATAAAGCCCTAGGGTCCGCGTGACAACGGATGCTAGGGCTTTAAATTAGGGTGAATCTAGCTAGCTGAGATGTGATAAAATTTAAAGGATAGTGTGTAGAACGCCATCGCTTAAAGCGAGTGGCAGAAACGCGACCAGTTGTGGGTTTTAAAACTAAATTGGCTCTGACCGAATGATAACTGGAGCACCATAACAGAGAACGAAAGGAATTCAAGATTGGCAACTAAACAACAATTAGAAGATGCAGTAAGTAAGCGCCGGACCTTTGCGATCATTTCGCACCCCGACGCCGGGAAGACGACAATTACGGAACAGCTCCTCCTCTTTGGGGGCGTCGTTCGGGAAGCCGGAACGGTTAAGGGACGGGGCAGCTCGAACTTCGCCAAGTCCGACTGGATGGAAATCGAACAAAAGCGGGGGATCTCCGTTACCTCTTCCGTGATGCAATTTGATTACGATGGCAAGCGGATCAACATTTTGGATACCCCGGGGCACGAAGATTTCTCTGAAGACACCTACCGGACTTTGATGGCGGTGGACTCAGCGGTCATGGTGATTGACGGGGCCAAGGGGATTGAACCCCAGACCCGCAAGCTCTTCCAAATTTGTAAGATGCGGGGGATTCCGATTTTCACTTTCATCAATAAGTACGACCGGGACGCGCGGGAACCACTCGATTTGATGAATGAAATCGAAGAAACCCTCGGGATCGAAACTTACCCGATGGACTGGCCAATCGGAATGGGCCGTCAGTTCATGGGGGTTTACGATCGCCATAACCACCGGGTGGCCTTAACTCACCCGGCCGATGAAAGCAAGCCGTACTTACCGTTAGATGAAAACGGGGAAGTGATTGGGGAGAACCCGTTGGCTGGCGAAGGGGAATGGGAAGACGCCCTGGAAGGGATGGAATTGATCTCTGAAGCCGGCAGTGAATTCTCAGCAGAAAAGGTGGCGGCCGGGGATCAAACCCCAGTCTTCTTTGGTTCAGCCCTAACTAACTTCGGGGTCAAGACCTTCTTGGAAACCTACCTGAAGTACGCCCCGGCACCGAGTGCGCACAAGACGGAGGAAGGGAAGGCGATTGACCCGCTCTCCCCGGAATTCTCTGGTTTCGTCTTTAAAATCCAGGCCAACATGAACCCGAAGCACCGGGACCGGATTGCCTTTGTCCGGGTTTGCTCAGGTGAATTTGACCGCGGGATGGACGTTACCCTGGAACGGACGAAGAAGCCACTCCGGCTGTCGAACGTGACCGAATTCATGGCCAACACCCGGGAAAACGTGGAAAAGGCCGTTGCCGGCGATATCATCGGTTTATACGATACCGGAAACTTCCAAATTGGGGATTCCATTTACACTGGTAAGGAAGACATTAAGTTTGAAAAGCTGCCGCAGTTTACGCCGGAACTCTTTGTTCGGGTCTCGGCCAAGAACGTGATGAAGCAAAAGTCCTTCCACAAGGGGATCAATCAACTAGTCCAAGAAGGGGCGGTCCAGCTTTACCAAAATTACAACACTAACGATTACATCTTAGGGGCCGTGGGACAGCTGCAATTTGAAGTCTTTAAGTTCCGGATGCAAAACGAATACAATTCCGAAGTCATCATGGAACCAATGGGCAAGAAGACGGCCCGCTGGATCAACCCGGACCAATTGGACCCGAAGATGTCATCTTCTCGCAACATCTTGGTCAAGGACATGCAGGGCGAACCGCTCTTCTTGTTTGAAAATCAATTTGCGGAAAACTGGTTTAAGCAAAAGTATCCGGATGTTGAATTAACGTCGAAGCTATAGGCGAAAGGAACGCAAACGTGGAAAATTACATCATTTCATTGAAGGACCCCTCTGGTAACGTTGGGGGCCCGAAGGCAAATATGGATAACATCAAGTTCTTAAAGGAACAGATGGGCTTTAAGGAATTATGGCTTGATTATGGTTGGAAGGACGGCTTCTGGTGGCACCACAACTTGTGGGACTGGATCAACACCCGCATTCACAAGTATCAACTATCCCGCTCCGTATTACCAAAGTTCTTCAAGGAACACCCGGACATTGACAATGTGGTGATTCAATACCCGCTCTACTCCAATAAGCTGATCAAACAAATTACAGACAGTGTGCACCAAAATAGTCACGCTAAGCTATACTTCATCATCCACGATGCTGAAATGATTCGCTTGTATGCGGATGAACCAAAGCGAGCCCAAGGGGAATTAGATTCCTTTAACCTTTCGGATGGGATCATCGGCCACAATGCTAAGATGAATAAATTCCTGAAGGAACAAGGGGTGAAGGTCCCGCTAGTTGACCTGGGGATCTTTGATTACGATAACCCGCAACCACTTCAGGAATACAAGGGCTACGATAAGTCGGTTTGCTACGCGGGGAACTTAATTGACGCAGAATTCCTGCAGGATGTTCACCCAACTAACCGCTTTGACCTCTTTGGACCGAACCCGGCGGAAAGTTACAACGAAGGGTTGAACTACAAGGGACAGTTTTCACCAACGGACTTACCTGCCCACATGGACGAAAACTTTGGCCTGGTTTGGCACGGGACGAGCGTCGACACCTGTGATGGGGTCTTTGGTCGTTACCTGAAGTGGAATAACCCGCACAAGACGTCTCTTTACCTTAGTTCGGGACTGCCGGTCATTATTTGGGACCAGGCCGCTCTGGCTGATTTTGTGCTTGAAAACGGGGTTGGGATTACGATTAGTAGCCTTAATGACTTAAACGATAAGTTAGACGCCCTGACCGAAGAAGAGTACCGTCAGATGCACGATAACGTTCAAAAGGTTGCTAACCAAATGCGGACCGGGTACTACATTACCCACGCAATGGAAAAAATGATCAATAACTAGTTAATTAGGAGCGAATGATGAATAAGATATGCGCCATTATGGTTACTTATAACCGCAAGATTCTGTTAAAGCAATCACTACAAGCCTTACTAGACCAAACCGTCACTGACTTTGACATTCTGGTGGTGGATAACGCCAGCACGGATAACACCCGGGAATACATTGATGACCTCTTACAAGAAGAGCGAATTGATTACGTCAACACGGGAGCCAACCTTGGTGGGTCAGGGGGCTTTAACCACGGTCTAAAGGTTGCTTGCAAGCGGGGCTACCAGTACGTCTGGATGATGGATGACGATACCATGCCGACCCCAACTGCCCTAGAAAAGATTTTAGAGGCTGACAAGATCTTGGGTGGTAACTACGGGTACTTGGCTAGCGAAGTACTCTTTACTGATGGTCAACCGTGCAAGATGAACGGCCAAAAGGTACTCAAGAAATGGTTTGACGAATCCCAATACTTAAAGAACGGGATTTTACGGACAACGCGGGCGACCTTTGTTTCCTTCTTCGTACGGACCGCAGTAGTGGAGAAGGTGGGGCTTTCCTACAAGGAATTCTTCATTTGGGGTGATGATATGGAGTACTCCAACCGGATTTCCAAGCAGTTCCCGTGTTACATGGTGGCGCAAAGTATTGTTGTTCACCACACTAAGAACAATGATGGTTCAAGTATCGCTAAGGACGATGGCTCCCGGCTATGGCAATACAAGTTTGCTTACCGGAACGAATGTGTAATTGCACGCGATGATGGTTTATATGGGCGTTGCTACCAATTTGCAAAGGTGAACTGGAACATTCTAAAGGTTATTGGTTCGCACAAACCACTAAAGCTCAAGAAAATTTGGATTCTGATCTCCGCTTCAATTCGGGGGATCTTCTTCCGGCCGAAGATTGAATACATTAAGCTTGATTCGGATAAATAAAAGATATAAAGGGGGGCACCTTATTTTAGTAGGTGAACAGGGATAATGAAGAAAATAGAAAAGTACAAATACAGATCAGACCTCGTTGCCATATTTATATTTTTGGTTGTTACGTTTACTATGACGTACCCATTATGGCATTCCCACCAATTATTTATTGCTAACGACTGGTCCTTTCACGTATCTCGGGTCGAAGAAATTTATGATAATTTGAAGGATGGGCATTTATTTACTTACATTGCAACCCATACTTTTCAAAA
Source organism: Limosilactobacillus fermentum (assembly GCF_013394085.1). Taxonomy (NCBI): domain Bacteria; kingdom Bacillati; phylum Bacillota; class Bacilli; order Lactobacillales; family Lactobacillaceae; genus Limosilactobacillus; species Limosilactobacillus fermentum. Next base: position 1,479,307 of record NZ_CP040910.1, on the reverse strand, counting down.
AACAGGGGTCGCAAATTTTCTTTTTTATCCAACCATTTTCCTTTATCCTTGGGCATTGCTCCGCTTTATATTTAGTCCGGTAACTGCTTTTTATGGCTGGTACGCACTGATCAATTTTTGTACATTAGTGATTGCTTATCTTTGTGCTAAAAAAGTGTCAAATAGCAGTATCAAGGCGATTTTAGCGTCGCTCCTATACACTTTAATGCCTTACCATATGTTTGTCGGTACTGGTGTGTTTGGTGAATTCGTTGCAATGGCCTTTATCCCGATGGTTATTTTAGGAGGATATGAATTATTTTTTGCTGATGATCACCGGTGGCAACTGTTAGCAATTGGGTTAGCATTGGTAAGTTATTGTCATATTTTAAGTACACTATTATGTATAGAAATCTTATCAATTCTATTTATCATTTCACTCTTTGCCAAAAAATGGTCTAATATTGATCGAATAAAAGCACTTTTGAAGAGTGTAGTACTGACTATATCCTTAGTTGCTATGATGGTAGGTCCATTTGTGTCTGACTATATTGGACAAAAGATCTCCTCAACAAATTCAGAGATTAACTTTAATATGATCTTAAAGTTAAAGGACTTTATTTTCAGCTCTTTTAGTGGTAGTTATGGTCAAAACCTGGGCTTCGTGCTAGTAATTGCATTACTTACCGGATATATTTACTTTAACAATCGTTTCGTAATTACGGTCTGGTTATTAGGGAGTACATTGGCTCTCGTTACAACCGATTTTTTCCCTTGGGAAAAGCTTCAAAATATAGTTCCAGCTTTAGGGGTTATTCAGTTTCCTTACCGTTACTTAAGCTATGCGGGACTGTTTTTGGCCCTAATTGCTTCTGAGGCAATAGGTAGCTCAATACTGAAATTAGAAAAAAGAAAACAATTAGTTGCAATGGTTGCTGTTCTAGTTGTTGCAGCGGTTTATCCTTTGTCAGTTTTGCATACGAGGGATTGGCGAACGGACAGTAGCTTGGATACGATATCCGTTAAGGTTCAACAATCAGGTCCTCAAGGAACACCAGTTGCATACAAGGTTAACAATCAAACTTACAGTGAGATTTTTTCACATGGTGTTCTGTACGGTGAAGCAGACTACTTCCCTAAACAATCATGGGGAGGAAATTCGGCAGCTTACTACGGCATTGTTATCAATAACCCCAAGTTACGCTCGATTATTGATAGTTACGCATATATTGACGGTCAAAAGACTAAAATTAGTAAGAAGTCAGGCCCCAATAAACTTGAGATGAGTCTCAATGATGTAAAGGGAAAGAAGATTAACCTACCAGTGGTTGCGTACCGGAACACATACTTACAGGTAAATGGTAAGAATGTTAACTACCAAAAGAGTAGCCGTGGAACGGTTCAATTTACGTCTCAAAGTAAAAAGGTCAATATTGTAGTTGGCTTTAAGCCTTCTATGGTTATGATTATCGGTTATATTGTTTCATCGCTCGGTTGGCTGTTTGTGTTGTTAATGCTAATTCGAAGTTTACGTTCTAAGATTAAGCAGTAGATTTAGCCCAAAAAGGAGGCCCCACTCATGAATATATTAGTCACCGGTGGTGCCGGCTTCATCGGTAGCCACTTCTTGCGCTACCAGCTAAGTCACTACCCAGCTGATCGAGTGGTGAACCTCGATTGTCTGACCTACGCCGGCAACTTGGCGAACGTGGCGGATTTAGCTTCTAACCCCCGCTACCACTTTATCCAGGGTGATATCCGGGATGCCGCTACCGTTAGCGAAGTTCTTACCACGCACCAAATTGACGTGGTGGTTAACTTTGCGGCCGAGTCGCACGTCGATCGTTCAATTGAAGATCCGGCGCCCTTTGTTTCGACGAACGTAGTGGGGGTGCAGGTCCTCTTGGATGCCTGCCGGAGGGCGCGGGTCCGCCTAGTGCAGGTTTCGACCGATGAGGTGTACGGGTCAATTGCGGCAGGGCGGGCGGATGAAGAAGCGCCCCTCCAGCCGAGTTCTCCGTACGCGGCGACGAAGGCTTCCGCCGACCTGTTGGCAATGGCGGCCCACCACACCTTTGGCCAGGACGTCGTGATCACCCGGTCCGCTAATAACTACGGGCCCAATCAGCACCCGGAAAAGCTGGTGCCGATGATCATCACTAATGCCCGTCAGCAGCGACCGCTCACCATTCAAGGCACCGGCGATGACATCCGCGATTGGCTGTACGTGGTCGATAATTGCCAGGCCATTGACTTGGTAATGCGCAAGGGCGTGGCGGGGGAAGTCTATAACATTGGCGGCTTTGAACGCCGCACGGTGTTAGAAGTTGTGGCCAGCCTGCAAGCGTTGCTCGGCTTCCCCGCTTCCCAAGTGGTTCACGTGGCTGAGCGGCTCGGCCACGATCACCGCTACGCCGTCGATGATACCAAGTTACGCCGGGCGTTGGGCTGGCGGCCATCCACCAGCCTCGCCGCCGGTTTAACCAAGACCGTCAGGGCGTTGCAACATTAATCAAAAAGGTCCCTTACAAGGGGCCTTTTTTTGTTGACAGGGAACTTAGTTGGTTATATAGTTAGTTGCACAAGTAATTAACTAACTAAGTTGCCGAAAGGAGGGGCCCATGAACTTCGAATTTGATCAGGACAGCCCGCTGTACCAGCAGATTGCCAACCAATTGGCGGAGATGATCTTTACCGGCGTCTACCAGGCTGGCGACCAGGTGCCATCGACCACCCAACTGTCCGCCAGCTTGAACATCAACCCGGCGACGGTTTTGAAGGGTATGAATCAGCTGGTGGCCTTGGGCCTGTTAGAAAAGCGGCGCGGGCGGGGGATGTTTGTCACCCCGGGCGCCCAGGAACAACTGGCCACCAAGCACCGCGATGACTTCTACCGCAATTACGTGGTGGCGATGGTCGCCGAAGCCAAGAAGCTGGGCATCAAAGAGGAGCACTTACAGGAACTAATCAAACGGGGGTATCAAGATGACGGTCAATGAACTAATGATTAACCACGTCACCAAGCGTTACCGGCGCCACACGGTGATCGATGAAGTGAGTTTCAACCTGGCACCGGCCAAGATTTACGGCCTGCTGGGACGGAACGGGGCGGGGAAGAGCACCCTGTTAAACATCATCACCAACCGGATTTTCCCCACCAGCGGGATGGTGGCGATGGGGCCACAAAACGTTAATAACAACGATGAAGAGCTGGGGAAGATTTACCTGATGAGCGAATCCAACATGTACCCGAAGACGACCCGGGTGAAAAGAATGTTGGCCGATGCTGACCGCTTCTACGGCAAGTTTGACTTCGCTAACGCCCGCCGGATGCTGGGGCAGTTTGGGATCAACGAGAAGGCCCGCTTCTCCAACCTCTCAACCGGGCAAAAGACGGCCGTTAAGATCACAATTGCCCTAAACGTCAACGCTCAGTACGTTCTCCTGGACGAACCTACCTTAGGCCTAGACGTTAACTACCGGGAAACCTTTTACCGTGAGCTGTTGCGGACTTACAGCGAAAAGCCGCGGACCTTTGTCCTATCGACCCACTTGATCAGTGAGGTTCAACAGCTAGTCGAAGACGTTTTGATCCTCCACGAGGGGAAGATCATCGTCAACGAACCAGTGGAAGAATTGTTGGGCCGGGCCTTCCTGGTGTCGGGGCCGGCCCAGTTGGTGGACGAATACACCGCCGGGCAAACCACGGCCGACAGCCAAACGATCGGCAACCTGAAGGAAACGGCCGTGATTGGAGAGCTAGACGCCCTGCGTCCGATCCCCGACCAGGTGCAAATCAAGCACTTAGACCTGCAGCGGGCGTTCACCGCCCTAACTAACCACTAAGGGGGGAGTAACATGGAAAAGTTAAATAAGCAATACTTAAAGCAGCTGAGCCACTACAGCTGGCTAACCCTGATCGCCATTATCAGTATCCTCGGTGTCTCGGCGGTCTTCTACTTGCTAGCAATCCTCTTCAGTGGTCACATTGAGGTAGAGGCGGGCAGCATTAGCATAGATGGTGGAAACTTAGTTTCCATGCTGGCCTTTTTAAGCGACATGATGGTGTTGGTACTCGTTTTCTTCAGTATCTGCACCCCCTACCAGATCTTTAAAGAAGCAATTGCCAACGGGGTGTCGCGCTGGACGAACTGGCTGGCCCACCACCTGATGGTGATCACGGTCCTGGTGGTCGCCTGGTTGATGAACGCCCTGATCGAGTTGCTCCAAAGTGGCACCGTCACTTGGAGCCAGCAGTGGGCCATCATCATCTCGATGCTGATCGGGGTGACGACGGCCGGGGCCCTGGGGAACCTCTACGGGCTGATGAGCATGCGGTGGAAGATCATCCTAACGATTGCCCTGCTCGCCAGTTTTTTCGTCCTCTGCTGGTTGGCGGTGCGCCTGGTCTTGCTGGTCACCCCTGAGCGGGCGGTCATGATGATCCAATCAATTAACCACCCGATTGTTTGGAACGGCCTCGGCCTGATCTGGGTCGCCTTGATGGTCGGCATTGACTACCTGTGCGCCATGCACATGCAGCTGCGCAGGGACTAATACCGGTTATTGACCACGTTTTTGGTTTAACATTCAAAAAGACAATAAGAGCCTACGAGAAAAGCGTGTTTTCTCGCAGGCTCTTATGCTTTGTTAAAATGAAACTAAGGGAAAGGAGGGCTGCCGGTGGAACCAGAAAAGAAGCAGGATTCATTCTTGGCTTCCCCGGAAGCCTTGGCGGCTAAACAAGTGGTTGAAGCGGTGGAGACCGAAGTGATTGGGTCGCTAACAGATTTTAACTGGCTGAGTGACGAACTCGCTGCTAAGTAAATGAATATCTTCACCATTAACCGAGTATCTTGGTCATTTTGCCTTAAATGACCAAGATACTTTGCTTATGACTAAGATACGCAAAATCCCGGTGGGGGTCAATCGGAAGTTGATTGAGAGAGTGGGAAATAACCTACTCGGCAGGTCGTATGGCTAAGCTAGGACGAATGGTTGATGCGGTACGCATCGTTCTTCGTCCGTACTTAGACACTAGACCTGCGGTTATTTACCACGTTTTCTGTCTAACATTCGGGAATAAAAATAAGAGGCTGGGAAAACAGAGTTTTTCCCGGCCTCTTGTTGGCCCTTATTTCTTTTCGACGAAGAACTTGGCGAAGTTTTTAGCGTAGGAGCGGTTGATCCGCTTTTCCATGATCCAGCGCTTGAGGTTCATGTCCTCAGCGTAGTGGAAGGTCGTCCCCCACTTGCCGGCCTTTAAGAGTTGCTTAGCGACTTCCTTGGCCTCGTTTTCGCGGGCGTACTTGAGGAAGGTTTGCTTAGAAACTCCTAACCACAGTTGGTACTTGCTTTCGTCCTTGAAGGCCAGCACCGGTTCCTTATCCTTTAAGGTCTTGGTGATGTAGTCTTCAACCGGGTAGGACGGCAGGTTGTAGCCGTTTAAAGAAACGAAGTAGGAGCTGCGGCCCTGGCGCGGGTTCAAGTCAAAGACCTTGAACTTGTTATCGCGGTGGTCGAACTTGAGGTCGAAGTTGACGTAGCCGGTGAAGTCGACTTGTTCTAAGAACTGCTTGATGTCGTGGTAAATTTGCTCGTTATACTCGGGCAAGATCGCCACGTAATTGCCGACGTTGAGCGGGTTGCAATCCTCTAACAAGGGATTACCTAGCGCCATGAGTTTCACCTGGTGGTACTGGTCAACGTAACAGTTGATCGTGCGCATGTTGGAGTCATCGCCAGGAATGTATTCTTGGACAATCACGTCGCCCTTATACGGGCTGTGTTGGTAGATAATCTCGAGAACTTCGTGTAAGCGGGCCTGGTCGTTAATGATGTAGGCCTTTTCGTAACCTTCAAAGTTCCCCTTATGCCACTCGACGGCGTCGGCGGCCTTGAGGGCGATCGGGAAGCCAAACGGCGACTGGTAGTTTTGCCAGTCGGTGTCCGGCTTTAGAATCGAGGTCTTCGGGTACGGCAGTCCGTACTTTTCACAGGCCTCGTAGAAGGTTTCCTTGTCGGTTAAGTCGCTGACCGTTTCGTAGTCGGCGTAGGGCGTAACCATGTGGTCGACCAGTTGCTTGCGGTTTTTGGCCACTAGCTCGGTGTAATCGTCGCCACAAGAGATCAACAAAGGGGTGATCCCCTTTTCTTGGTATTGATCGGCGATATCGATGATCGTCTTGGTGAAGGTGCTAGCGTTCATCAAGTCCGGGACGTGGTGGAAATTGATGATTTTAGAATACTTGGTTGGTGCGAGGCTCCCCTGGGCGTAAACTTCGGACTGGACCCCGTAAGCCTTGTACAGCTCGCGGGCCATTCCGTACGCGTTAAAGTCGCTCCCCAGAATCAGTGGAACAAATTTTGCATCCACGATGGTTCCTCCTCTAAGTTAATTATTTGTAAGACACAAGGGACATTTTACCATTCTTTGCTAGTGAAGGGTAGCCCGCCGTCAGTGGCTGAAGCGGGAAAAGTTAATTTGCGAGATCAGGTTGGCCACGACCAAGAGACCGCCACCAATGATCAGCGACCAGGTCAGCCGGTCAAAGCCCAAGAGGACCGAAAAGAGGCTGGAAAACAGCGATTCGGTCATCATGATCATCCCGGCGGTCGTGGCGCTGGTCAAACGCTGGGCGTAAATCTGCAACAGCTGGGTCATCAGGGTCACTAATAAAGCGACGGTCAGTAACGGTGGCAGCGCCCTTCCCCATTCGATGCCGGGCCACTGGCTACGCTCGAATAAGACCGAGTAGCTCATCCCGCCAATGCCCTGCAACAAGCTGACCCAAAAGACCATCACCCAGGGCGAGACTTTGGTGGCCGCACCGCCGTAGTACAGGATCTGAATGGCGTAAAAGAAGGCCGCCACTAAGACGATTAGGTCGCCGAAGTGAAGGGTGAATCCGGTCTGGACCAACCGGGTTAAGATCACCATCCCGATGATGGCGACGCCGACCGCCCAGAAGTCCTGGCGGCGGGGCCGTTGGTGGCCCAGCCAAGCTAGGAAGGGGACCATGGCGACGTAGGTGGCGGTTAAAAAGGCGTTGTTGGCCGGGGTGGTGTAAAAGAGGCCGATCGTGCCACACTGAAAGGCGATGTAGTTGATGATTCCGGCGACGATGCCGACGTGAACGTCGTGGGCGCTCATGTGGCGCAACTTTTTAAAAAAGATTAGGCCGACGAAGCTGGCGGCGATCAAGCCCCGCCAGCCGTTGATCATTCCGGCCGGCATCTGGGCGTTAGTGACCATCTTCATCAAGACGTAGGAGCTCCCCCAGATCGCGGCGACGACCCAGAGGATCGTGTTACCGACCAGGCGCGGGTGCTTAATCGACATAGTGGCCCCCGGAAGCCTGGTCGACGGCCTCAATCAAGCCGGCCCGGAAGCCGTGCTGTTCGAGGGCGTCAATCCCGCGGATCGTGGTGCCACCCGGCGAGGCGACTTGGTCGCGCAAGAGGGCCGGGGCCAGGCCGGTCTCCAGGGCTAGTTTCCCGGTCCCGGCGACCATGGCGGCGATGACTTGGTAGGCGACTTGGCGGTTGAGCCCGTGCTTGACCGCCCCGTCGGACAGGGCGTCCATCATCACGTCGACAAAGGCCGGACCGCAACCGCCGATCACGCCCACGACGTCAAGGTCTGCTTCCTTAACTTCAATCACCGTGCCCAGGCTGCCCAAGACCTCCTTAATCAGGGTGCCGGCCGGTTCAACCATCTCTTGCGGTAGGGCGAGGCCGATCGCCCCGGCGTTAACGGCGACCGGGGTGTTGGGGATCATGGTGGCCAGCGGGCGGTCACCGAGGACCGCTTGTAGCTGCTCTTGGGTGATCCCGGCGGCGGCCGAAACCACCGGGGTGGTGGTTGGTAGGTTCGCCAGCGACCGGGCGGTGGCGACGGTCAAGGGCGCCGGGGTGGTGAGGATAACCAAGCCCGGGGCTAAGTTGACCAAGGCGGCCGGATCGTTAACCACCGTCATCTCCAGGTCCTCGGCCAGCTGAGTGACCCGCGGGTTAACCGGGTTTAACCCCAGTAATTGGTATTGTTTAGTGTTATATAGCCCCTTGGCGATCGCGCCCCCCATGGCGCCTACGCCGACAATTGCGATTTTTTCTGTCATCTTCTTCTCCTTAATCTTCTTCCAGTTTTAAGTAGGAACCGTTGATGTAGCCGTGATCGACGGCCTCGTACCAAACGACCCCGTTATCATCCATAATTTTACCAGTCAGGATCAGTTTCTGACCGTCAGCCACCTGACCGATTTCCGTTCCGTAGGCCTGGTCGTAAACGGCGACCTTACCGTTGGGCACAAAGTCGACCGTCGCCGGCAAGTGGTTCAACTTGAGGTAGGTGAAGTCGCTCTCCAGGTTGGCCCGGACCGGCGACGGCTCATCGGCGTAAGGGTCGTGGGCCAACACCCGCAGATGGTCGCCCTCCTTAACCCAGCGGTCGGCGTTAATCTGGTACCAGAGGACGTGGTTGGTGGTTTCGATTAGCTGGAAGGCCCGCAAAAATAGCCCGGCCGGCATGGGTGATTCCACCGGCATCCCGTCCACTTGGTCGAAGAGGGTGGTCGGGGCCATCGTTTGTAAGTACAGGTTCACGTCTTTGATCTTGTGCCAAGTTTGCTTCCGGTAGTACAAGTGGACCGTCTTTTGGCGGTCGTCAAAGGTGCCGGTCAAAGGACCAGTCGCCTTAAAGAATTTATAGCGCGGGATGTCCAATTGGTGCACCACATACTGTTCGCCCGCCATGCCCTTTAAGAGGGTTGGCACGCGCAGGTTGATACCGGTATCAACGTCGGTGTAGTAAACCCAAATTGGATTGCCGGTCCGAAAATTTACGCCCATAATTTTTCACCCCATCAGTTTTTCGTTTTTCACCAAGTATACCGCAATAAAGCGCATAAAGTCGCCTGATCGCCCGGAAAAGAGCCCGCAAAGTTAGGAACTGTGGTAAAATATTAAAGATTATTTAACTGAGAATGGTATAGAGGAGAAATGGAATGCAAAATCGTCAACAGATTCAGCGCTTGACCACGCAGGCCCTGCTGATTGTGATCATCGTCTTACAAGACCTGATCCCGATGATTGGAAACCTCCCGCTCGGTCCCTTATCGATTACCACCTTACCGATTACCGTCGGGGTGGTGGCCGTTGTCTGGGGGCCGCGGGAAGGGATGGTTGTCGGCGGTGTCTGGGGCCTGTTGACCTGGGTGCGGGCCTTTGTTTACCCGTCCAGCCCGCTAGCGCCGTTGATTTTCACTAACCCGCTCATTTCGTTTGTGCCCCGGCTCTTAATCGGGCTGGTGGCCGGCTGGGTCTTTATCGGCCTCAAAAAGGTGGTCTCACCAAGTTTGGCGGCCTGCTTTGCCGGGCTAATGGGCTCGGTCACCAACACCGTTTTGGTGCTCGGCGGTATTTACCTGTTCGCTAACACCCCGGCGGTGGCGAGTGCCTATCACGCCACCACCAGCAACCTGGCGACCGCCCTGCTAGCGGTGGTAACCACTAACGGCCTGGTTGAAATGCTGGTCACCGCCCTGGTGGTCCCGGCGATCGCCCTGCCGGTCGTGCACGCGTTAAAAAAGGATCAATAAATAAAAAATGCTGGAGGGAATTCATTTCCTTCCAGCTTTTTTAGTTAGCGTGGTGGCCAAGGGAGACACGACAAATCTAAAATTGGGCGCAAAAAAGAGTGCTCCTCAATCTATCAAACAGGCCTAGCTTAGTCATACGGTTTGTCGAGGAGGTTGGTCCGCACTTTCCCATAACGTGCTCCCCAACCGCAGGCCTAGTGGCTAAGTCTGGCCGAAGAACGGTGCTGGCGCACCAACCGTTCGCCCTAGCTTAGCCATACGGCCTATCGAGGAGGTTGGATCGCACTCACTGCTGGTGCTCCTTCATTAACTCCTGTTGCAAGGCGGCCAACTTAGGGGAGATGTAGACCGGGTAAGCGTCCGGGTTGACCAAGCGCTTGGTGGCGGCCGGTAACTGGGCTAATTGTTTCTGGGTTCGTTCCTGGATCGCCAGCACGTCGGTTTCCACCGGTTGGGCGTCCTTACTAACCACCGGGACTTGCAGCGGCTGGGCCACAAAGTCGGTTAGGGTGAGTTGGCTGAATGTGGAGAGCGGGTCGACGTTGGTGACCGTTAGCGGGGCGGTGAGTTCTTCGTCGGCCAGGGTAATCACGTCGGCGAAGGCGGTTTTGGAATGGGGGTGGAAGAGGCGGTAGGTCTGTTTCTTACCCGGCAGGGTGATCTTGGACCGTGAGTTGGAGAGTTTGATCTTGGGCTGCCACCGGCCGTTTTCGGTCAGGGCGGCCATTTTATAAACCCCGCTTAGCACTGGAGCCGAACCGCTGGTGATCAACTTGTCGCCAACCCCGAAGTTATCTAAGGGCGCTCCTTGTTCAAGCAAGGAGGAGATGACGCCTTCGTCTAGCGAATTGGAGGCGGTGATCTTAGCGTTCGGGAAGCCGGCTTGGTCGAGCAGTTGGCGGGCGGCCGTAGCAAGTTGGGCGATGTCACCGGAGTCAATCCGGATCCCGACGGGCTGGTGGCCAGTGGCTTGCAGCTCCTTGAAGACCGTGATGGCGTTGGGGATCCCGGACTTTAAGACGTCGTAGGTGTCGACCAACAGCGAGGCGCTGTCCGGGTAGACCTTGGCCCAGGACCGAAAGGCGGTCAGTTCGTCGTTAAAGGACTGGACCCAGGCGTGGGCCATCGTGCCGGCAACCGGTAGTTGGAAGAGCTGGCCGGCCAAGACGTTGGAGGTGCTAGCACAGCCCCCGATCACGGCGGCCCGGGCGCCATAGGTAGCGGCGTCGGGACCCTGGGCACGGCGGGCACCGAATTCCATCACCGGACGGCCCGCCGCTGCCGCCACGATCCGCCGCGCCTTGGTGGCGATCAGGGACTGGTGGTTTAAGATGTTGAGCAGCCAGGTTTCGATCAGCTGGCACTGGATCAGGGGGGCGCAAACGGTCAACAGCGGTTCGCGGGCAAAGACCGGGGTCCCCTCCGGCATGGCGCTGACGGTCCCGGTAAAGTGGAAGTGGGCCAGGTAGTCAAGAAAGTCTGGTTGGTAGAGGCCCAGTGACTGGAGGTAGGCCAGGTCAGCGGCGGTAAAGTGCAGGTCCTTGAGTTGATCGACGACCTGGGCCAGCCCGGCGGCGATCACGAAGCTGCCGTCGTCGGGAACGGTCCGGAAAAAGACGTCAAAGACCGCCCAGCGATCATCGGGCAGGGTGGCCAGGTAACCGTTGGCCATCGAAAATTCGTAGAGGTCGGTTAACAGGGCGTGGTTATTCATTTGGTTCACCCCCCAAAAGGACTTCGGCGCCTAAAACGGTTTGAAAATGTTGGAGCGCCCATTCTTGGCCGGTGGGAGTCAGGGCGGCAACGGCATCCTGGTAGACCGTTAGTTTGTAGCCCCGGTTGTAGGCGTCGACGGCGGTGTGGAGGATGCAGATGTCGGTACAGACCCCGGTTAGGGCGAGGTGACGGATGCCGCGCTCCTGCAAGAAGAGTTGGAGACGGGTGCCGCAAAAGGCCGAGTAACGGGTCTTATCGAGCAGCACAACGTGGTCGTTAGCCTGGTGGGCTTGGTACCATTCCTTAAGCGGGCCGTAGAACTGGCGCCCCCAGGTATTGCGTTGGTTGTGGGGTGGGAAGAGCTTGCTCTCCGGGTGGTAGGGGTCGTGTGGCTGGTGGACGTCGGTCGGCAAGATGACCCACTGACCGGCTTTGAGGGCCCGGTCAGCCAGGCTAACGATGGTGGTAGCGATTTGCTGGGCCGGTTGGCCACAGGTCAGGGCGCCACGCTCGTCAACGAAGTCGTTAGTGTAATCGATAATCAAAAGGGCAGTTGGTGACTGCATGCTGAAAACCTCCTTGGTGAGGGTGTTGCGTGATTAAAGTAAAAAATACCTAAACATGAGTAAAAATAAAAGTAGGAATGACTTTTATTCCTTGCAGTCAATCCTACTCCTTTGCTGGGGACTTGGCTAGCCCCGGAGCCGATATATTTTGGGCGGACGGCCGCTTTGCTTGGGGGTGGCGGTGCCGCACTCTTCAAACAGGTGGGCGTGGGTCTTGCGGAAGTTGGAATTATCAATCGCCGCCGGGGTGGTTTTCAAAAAGGTGGCGTAAACGTTGCGGGCCTCCTTTAAGGTGAACTGCTGACCCAGGATCCTCAAGACGGTCGGTTGGTAATCGAGCTTATTTTGGATCCGGGTCAGGGCGGTGGCGATGATTTGATCGTGGTCAAAGGCCAGTGCCGGACGATTTAAAATAAAGGTGCGGCGCCCATTTTGCAAGGTGTCTTGCTCGGCGGTCCGCTGGAGGGTAAACCAAGCGACCTCGCTGGCCCCGTAGCCCGGGGTCAAAGCGGGCATCGAGGGTAAAAAGGTCATGTAAGCCAGGGCCAGGGCCCGCTCGCCGGGGACGCGGTCGGGGGCGGTGAAGGTGGCCAACTGTTCGGTGGCCGCCAGGCTCAGCTCCAGGCCAATCTTATCCTTGATCAGGCGGATTGCGGCGTCATCAGCGCTTTCGTGGCGCCGTAATAAGGTTTCAGGCAGGGCCCAGGAGTCGGCAAACGGTTCTTGGTCGCGGCGGACCAAGAGGAGCTGGACCGTCTGGCTGGTGGCGTCAAAGGACCAGATCAGGTTGGTGACCGTGATTAGCGGCCGGGTGAGGAGTTGTTCGTCGCTCACGAAATCATTCCCTTCGGAGAGTGGGAAATAACCTCCTTGGCAGGTCGTATGACTAAGCTGAGCCGAACGGTTGATGCGGGACGCATCGTTCTTCGGCCTGCTTAAGCACTAGACCTGCGGTTATTTTCCACGTTTTTTGTCTTACATTCGAAAAATGAAATAAGAAGCTGGGGCAAACAGATTTTTCCCTGCTTCATTTTAGCATAAAAAAAGGCCCCACTTTTGGAGGCAAAGCGGGACCCAATTGGTGCGTTATTCTTCCGTCTTAGCGTCGGTGGCGGCGTCCATTGGTGCGGCGATCGCCTTTGGCGTGGCGGCCACGGTGATCTTGCCGGCTTCATCGACTTGGGCCACCAGGTTGGTAGCGTCCGGGTGGTCGAGGACGTAATCGGCGATTTGGTCTTCGATGTGTTCTTGGATGACCCGCCGCAGTGGCCGGGCCCCCATCTTCGGGTCAAAACCGAGGTCAACTAAGCGTTCCTTAACGGCGTCTGGCACTTCGATGTAGAGCTTGCGGTCGGCTAACATGTTGTTAACGTCGTCGATCATCAGGCCGACAATCTTCATTAAGTCGTCCTTGGTCAGGGCGTTGAATTCCACGATGTCATCGAACCGGTTCAAGAATTCCGGCTTGAAGTAGTTGGTCAGCTTGGAGATGACCGACTTGGTTTGGCCGGCCGCCTCGGCGCCAAAGCCGACGGAGGCGACCATGTCACCAGTCCCGGCGTTCGAGGTCATGATGATGATCGTGTCCTTAAAGGAAACCGTCCGCCCTTGCGAATCGGTCAAGCGGCCGTCGTCGAGGATCTGTAAGAACATGTGCATGACGTCTGGGTGGGCCTTTTCCACCTCATCCAAAAGGATCAGGCTGTACGGGTGGCGGCGAACTTGTTCGGTCAACTGGCCGGCCTCTTCGTAACCGACGTAACCCGGGGCGGCCCCAATCAACTTGGAAGTTGAGGTCTTATCCATGTATTCGGACATGTCAAAGCGGATCATGGCGTCCTTGGAACCAAAGAGCAGCTTAGACAGTTGCTTAGCGGTTTCGGTCTTCCCAACCCCGGTTGGCCCGACGAAGAGGAAGGAGCCGATTGGCCGGCCGGACTTGTTTAAACCAATCCGGTTCCGGCGAATGGCGCGGGCGATCTTGTCAACGGCTTCGTTTTGGCCGATGACGTGGTCTTCGAGCTGCTTATCGAGGTTCTTGAGTTGGTTTTGCTCTTGCTTTTGCAGGTCGCTGACCGGGATGTTGGTCATCTCTTCGACGATCTTTTGCATGTCGGCGGCCGTGACCGTGGCGGCTTGGTCGGTGTGGTTTTCCTCGGCGTCCTTCTTGGCCTTGGTCAACCTATAAACCTGGTCGCGGTAGAAGGCGGCCTTTTCGTAGTCTTGTGATTCAACGGCCTGTTGCTTGTGGGCTTCGGCGGTGTGAATCTCATTTTCGATAGTGTGCGGGTCGGCGGTCTTTAAGGTTAGGTTCTTGCGTGAACCGGCTTCGTCCAAGAGGTCGATCGCCTTGTCCGGCAAGAAGCGGTCCTGGATGTAGCGATCGGATAGCTTAGCAGCCGCCTCGATGGCGTCGTTAGTGTAGGTAACGTGGTGGTAATCCTGGTAGCGGCCCTTGATCCCGTTTAGGATCTGGATCGTTTCGTCGACGGACGGTTGTTCAACTTCGACCGGTTGGAACCGCCGGGCCAAAGCGGCGTCCTTTTCGATCTTGCGGTATTCGTTGAGGGTGGTGGCCCCGATCAGTTGGAACTCACCCCGGGCCAGGGCCGGCTTCAAGACGTTACCGGCGTCCATGCCGCCCTCGGCGTTGCCGGCACCCATAATTTCGTGGATTTCGTCGATGAAGAGGATCACGTTTTCGTCCTTAGAAACCTCTTGGATCAACTGTTGCATCCGCTGTTCAAACTGACCGCGGATTCCGGTTCCTTGGACCAGGGAGACGACGTCTAAGCGAATAACTTCCTTATTAGCTAGCTTTTCTGGTACCTGACCGGAAACGATGGCTTGGGCCAGCCCTTCGACAACGGCGGTCTTACCAACCCCGGCTTCCCCGATCAGGACCGGGTTGTTCTTGGTCCGCCGGTTTAAGATTTCGACGACCCGGGCGATTTCCTTATCGCGGCCGATTACCGGGTCGATCTTGCCTTGGCGGGCCAGCTCGGTCATGTTAATCCCGAACTGGGCTAACAGTCCCTTGCCGTTGCCGCGGCCGCCGCCTTGGCGTTGGTTTTGATTTAGGTTGGCTTGTTGGCCTTCGTTGTTGTTATTGGCTTGTTGGTTTTGCATGTTGTTCATGGCGTTCATGAAGTCTTCCAGACTCCCAAAGCCGAATCCATTATTCATATCACTGCCCCCGTTCAACAGGTTCATTTGCATGTTTTGCATTTTTTGGTAGCAATCCTGACATAAGTCGATTTGCATTTTTTGCCCGTTCATCATCATTTGGAGATGAATCGTGGCTTGGTTTTGTTGACAAACTTGACAGAGCATCAATTAATCCCCCTTCGTTTGGGTCAACCTTTGACTTTTCTTGACCATTGCCTATATTATACTTACTTTTCGTGGGACCGCAAGTCATTTCAACCGTAATTGAAAGGGTGCACCCCTTCAAATAAAAAAATTGAACATGTAAGGGCTCCCGTTACCGAAAATTTTAGCACTGATTGGCAACTAATGCTAAAATGAGTGCTAGCCACAGTATAAGAGGGGGCATCAACTTGGCAACTAAGGAAGACTTTGTACGTCAATTAGCCGATTTGCGTGACGGAAAAATTGAAGAACTACTCGTCGAACCAGATAACTTTATGGCCTTTCAGCAGGCTTACCGGGAGAGTTCCTTTCGCAGCCAGATTGAAGGGCAAGCCGGACGGGGCGGTCAAATTCACTACCGCTTCAAAACTGACTAAAAGTTCTGGTGGTTCGCCTTGTATTTACCGCTTACAATCGCTATAATTAAGTAAATAGTGAGTGTTGGCCAAATGAGATGGTGTCTTATGTTTGCCAACGCTAAATCAACACTAAGGAGATTGATTATAATGGAAAAACGCGACTTTACGATTACTGCCGAAGCTGGGCTTCACGCCCGTCCTGCAACGATCCTCGTTCAAACGGCATCCAAGTTCACTTCAGACATTTCCCTTGCTTACAACGGCAAGAGCGTTAACCTGAAGTCCATCATGGGGGTTATGTCCCTCGGGGTTGGCCAAAACGCCGACGTTACCATCACTGCCGAAGGTGACGACGAAGCGAAGGCCATCGAAGCCATTGCCGAAACCATGACTAAGGAAGGCCTGACTGACTAAAATGGTCACCGTACTCGACGGCGTGGCCGCCGGCGGTGGGATTGCCATCGCCCCGGTCTACCGGTTGGGTGAATCGCGGTTTACGGTTAAAGCTAAATACACCGATAATGTGAATCATGAGGTCAGCCGGCTTCATGATTCTTTTTCGTTAGCAAGACGTGAATTGACGGACCTTCGTCGGCAGGCTCACCAAAAGATGGGGGAGAAGGCCGCCACCGTGATTGACGCCCAATTAGCAATTGCTAAGGACCAAAGTTTTGAAGGGGAGATCACCGACGCCATCCAACGCTACTCGACGACGGCGGCCTGGACGGCGACCCAGCGGATTGACCACTACCTAAACGTCTTCAAGCGCCAATCCGGCGGGGCGGATTACTACCACGCACGGGGGCTGGCGCTGCAGGACTTCAAAAAGCGCCTCTTGGCCCACCTATTAGATGAAGAATTGCCGGACCTGGCTAAGTTGGATCACCGGGCGATCATCGTCGCCCACCAACTGACGCCGACCGACATCATTCGCTTGAACCCACACCTAGTCGCCGGGATTGTGACCGACCTGGGTGGCCGGACCGCCCACTTCTTGGTGATGAGCAAGGAGATGCGCTTTCCCACCGTGGTCGACACCAAGACGGTGACCGAACACGCCGATGACGACATGGTTGCCATCATCGACGGTACCCACGGGCGGGTGATCTTGCAACCGACCCCTCAGCAAATCGATCAGTACCAACGGCTGGCTAGCCGGGAGAGTGCCCGCCTGCGCGAACTGGGCGTCTTAAAGCACCAAGACACCGTTAGCGCCGATGGTCACCACTTTGAAGTGGCCGCCAACGTCGCTTTGCCACGCGAAAGCGACGAACTGGCCACCAGCGGGGCCGAGGGGGTCGGTCTCTTTCGTAGTGAATTTCTTTTCTTACACCAAGACACCCTACCGGACGAAGAAACCCAGTTTCAGGCCTACCGGAAGCTGCTCTTGGCTGCCAACAACCACCGGGTGGTGGTGCGCACGCTCGACATCGGCGGCGATAAGCAACTCGCCCAGGTGCCCCTGGAACGGGAGAACAACCCCTTCTTGGGCCTGCGCGGCCTGCGGGTTAGCCTGGCCTACCCGGGGCTATTTCGGACCCAGTTGCGGGCGCTCTTGCGGGCCTCGGCGTACGGCCAGCTAGCGATCATGTTCCCGATGGTGGCGACCGTTGACGAGTTCCAGCAGGCCCAGCGGATGGTCGATCAGGAGAAAAACCGGCTGACCCAGGAGGGAATCCCGGTCGGCAAGGAGTATGAGGTCGGGGCGATGGTTGAAATCCCGGCCGCCGTGGCGATGGCCGACCAGTTGGCCCAGTACGCCGACTTCTTTTCGATCGGCACCAACGATTTGATCCAATACCTCTTTGCCGTCGACCGGGGCAACGGGCAGGTGGCGAGCCTCTACCAGTCCCTGCACCCGGCCGTCTTGCGGGCGGTTAAGCAGACAATTGATTGTGCCCACGCGGAAGGCAAGTGGGTCGGGTTGTGTGGCGAAATGGCGACCATTCCGACCGCCGTGCCATTGTTAGCGGCGATGGGCCTAGATGAGTTTTCGGTCCCGCTAAGCCAGGTCCTGCCGGTTCGCTCGCAGATCCGCCGCCTCAAGGTGCGGCAACTGCAGCCGCTGATTCACCAGGCCCTGGCTGCCCACAGCCCGGCCGAAGTCAGGGCGCTGGTCGATCAATTAACCAGTCACATGAAGTAATCAACATATTAAGGAAAGCTTAACCTGCCTACCAACGACCAGGAAGCTGGAAAAAATAGAAACGGGGTGTCGGGCCGAAGGAGCCGGGCACCCCGTTTATGATCTGACTTGCCCCGGGGATAGGAACGGGGCTAAAATAGCCTAAATTGCGCCTGAAAATTCCCTTTAGTATAATTAACCGTAGTTTATTGCGAAGAATTAAAGGAGCCGAAGCTTTGAAAATTGGTTTGTTTACAGATACGTATTTCCCCCAGGTGAGTGGGGTGGCCACCTCGATTAAGACCCTGCGCGATCAATTAACCGCGCTGGGCCACCAGGTGTACATTTTTACAACCACCGACCCGGCGGCTGATCCCGTTTCGGACCAGGCGGAGGGAATTTACCGCTTTGCTAGCATTCCCTTTGTCTCCTTTACCGACCGGCGGATTGCCGTTAGCGGGTGGCTGAAGGTGTTGCGGTTAGCTAAGAAGCTCGACTTAGACGTGGTCCACAACCAGACCGAGTTTTCGCTGGGGATGATGGGGAAGATGGTCGCCCGGGAAATGAAGATCCCGTGCCTACACACCTACCACACCATGTACCAGGACTACCTCCACTACATCGCTAACGGGCGGGTCTTAAAGCCGCGAGACGTTGCCCACCTGGCTCATTTTTACTTAAAGAACATGACCGGGGTAATCGCCCCGTCTGAACGGGTCTTAGACACCCTCTTGTCCTACGGGGTGGAAGCGCCGATCCGGGTGATTCCAACCGGGGTTAACCTACAAGTCTTCCAAACGCCGGATAGTAAAGAAGAGATCAGCGCCCTGCGCCAAAAGCTTGGTTACACCGATCAAACGCCGGTCCTCTTGTCGCTGTCGCGGGTGGCCTTTGAAAAGAACATCCACGCCCTCGTGGAAGCCATGCCGGACATTTTGGAAAAAGAGCCCGCCGCCCAACTTTTAATCGTGGGGGAGGGGCCGGCGCGGCCAACCCTGGAGCGCCAGGTGCGCGAAATGGGGTTGCAAGACCACGTATCCTTTACCGGCCAAGTGGATAACGATCAGGTTTGTCACTACTACCAAATGGCCGACGTCTTCGTTTCGGCTAGCGATTCGGAAACCCAGGGGCTGACTTACGATGAGGCCTTGGCCAGCGACTTGCCGATTGTCGTCATGCGTTCCGAGTATACGGACGAGCTAATCGATGACCCGGCGATTGGGCGTTCCTTTCAAAAGCGCACCGACCTGGTTGACGGGGTACTGGAATACTTGGCCACCCCGCCAAGCCCGGAGGCGATCGCCAAGCGCCGCGAGAAACTGCACGATATCTCCGCGGAGGTGTTTGGGCAGCGGGTGCTTGATTTCTACCGGGTCTGCCAAGAGGAAGTGGCGGAAAAAAAGCGGCCGGGCTTTGGGCGTCGTTTTCGTCATTTGAGGGACCAAAATGATTAAAATTACCATGTATTCGTCGGCTGACAAGGTGGCGGGGCAGGGGGTCGGGAGCGCCTACGCGGAGCTGATGACCCTGTTAAAGGACCGCTTTGCTTCCCAGTTCGATATTCAAATTAATGAGTTTAGCCGCCAAAATGACATCAGCCACTACCACACGATCGACCCCCGTTTTTTTGTGTCGACCTTTTCCAAGAAACGGGGCCAAAAGATCGGCTACGTGCACTTCCTTCCCGAGACGATGGAAGGCAGCCTGAAGATCCCCCAACCGTTTCGGGGGCTTTTTTATCGTTACCTGATTGCCTTTTACAAGCGGATGGATCACCTGGTCGTGGTTAACCCGACCTTTATCCCCAAGCTGGTGGCCTACGGGATCCCACAAGAACGGGTGACCTACATCCCCAATTTCGTCGATGACCAGCGCTTTTACCCGGTCTCGGCGGCCAAGCGGTGGGAACTGTACCGGCGGTGGAAACTGGATCCCGAGCGCTTCACGGTCGTCGGTAGCGGTCAAATCCAAGAACGGAAGGGCGTCTTTGATTTCATCAAACTAGCCAAACAAAACCCCCACTTTCAATTCATCTGGGCCGGGGGCTTTTCCTTTGGCCGGATCACCGATGGCTACCAAGAGCTCAAGAAGGTTGTCGCTAACCCGCCGGCCAACCTCTTGTTCCCGGGGATCGTTACCCGCGACCAGATTGCCGAGTTAAACAACATCGCCGACCTATTTTTATTGCCTTCCTATAACGAGCTCTTCCCGATGTCGGTACTTGAAGCCTTTTCGTGTGGGACCCCGGTCATGTTGCGCGACCTCGATTTGTACCACTCAATCATCGGCGGCTACTACCAACCGGCTAAAGACGTCGACCAAATGCAAGCAGAACTAGTGCGGATTGCCCAGGATCCGGTCGCCCTAGCTGACCTAAAGCAAAAGTCACTAACGGCCGCCCAACGCTACTCCAAGGACCACCTAGCTAATGAGTGGTACCACTTTTATCGAACGCAAACGGGGAGGGAATAGGATGTCGCGAAAAAACTGGGTCGTTTTGATCTTGATGCTCGTTGCCGGCACCGGCATCTTCACCTTTTCGTTGCGCAACACCGATTTACATCAGTTAAGCATTGACCTCGCCAACCTCAACTGGGGCTGGTTTAGCGTGGCCGTCTTATGTATTTGCCTTTACCTGGGGCTGGAAGGGGTCGTTACCAAGCTCTTCATGGCCGACCGTTACCCGGACTTTAGCTGGAAAAACACCATGCGGGTGCCGCTGGTCGAACAACTCTTCAACGGGATTACTCCCTTTTCCACCGGGGGCCAACCCGCCCAACTAGTGGCGATGCTCCAGGCTGGGGTCGATGGCGGCCGGGCCAGCTCGGTCCTCTTGATGAAGTTCGTCGTCTTTCAGGGGATGATCGTAATTAACTTCATTATCAGCATGCTGATTGGCTTTCACTACATTGCCACCAAGCTCCAGGCCCTGTCCTTGCTGGTGGTCTTTGGCTTTGTCATTCACCTGAGCGTGATCGTCGCCTTGCTCTTAGTCATGTACTGGCACTCCTTTACCAAGCGGGCCACCAACCTCTTATTAAGGCCGGTGCGTTGGTTTGTTAAAGAGAACCGTTACCAGAACTGGCAGCGGGTCTTAGACGAGCGGATTGACTCCTTTTACCAGGAGAGCTTGAAGATGCGTCAGGAGTACGGCAAGCTCGCTAAGGTCTCGGTGGTGACCTTAGTCCAGTTGGCCTTTTACTACCTAATTCCCTACTTCATTCTCTTGGCGCTGGGGGTGCAAAACCTTAACGTGGTGATGATCGTTTCCTTAAACGTCTTGATCTTTATGATTACCTCGCTCTTCCCGATTCCCGGGGGGACTGGGGGGGCCGAGTATTCCTTTACCGTCCTCTTTGCCAGCTTCATTACCTCCAACGCTAAGCTAGTCTTGGCCATGCTCTTGTGGCGGATTCTCACCTACTACTTCGGCATGTTTGCCGGGATGGTGGCCCTCGTCTTAAAGCCCGATCCGGTGAAGCCCTATGAATGATTAACTGAGTGGCGCCGTTAAGTAGCCGTTGAAAAGTAAGGGGAACCGTCTCCCCTTAGTAAAACAGATTAACTTAGACCCCCATAGTCGCTGGCCGGCTGTGGGGGCCTTATTTATATCGGCCCTTTGTCAAATCCTGTTGATGAGATTGTTTTAGGCGGCGCCAGGTGCTAGCACCTGGCGCCAACGCCTTGGGGAAAGCGAGCTAAGTTCGGCGCCCTTAGCTGGTTAATTAACCGGGGTAAGGTAGTGGTTTAGGCTAGCGCTACCGCCCCGTTTTGCCTTTAAGTAGTTAGAAGGGTAAAATAGATAAGATAACAAGGAGGGAAGACAATGGTTAATTCGAATCTACGTCGGATCATCAAACGCTTGGAGGCGATGGTGGTGGACGGGGCGGGGCCCTTGCAGGTTCGGACCTTCGAACGGTATGGGATTGCGGTGTGCGACGTCCTCTTCAATCAGGAGAGCGGGGAGTTTGTCGTTAAGCGAATTGAACCAGGTGACGTGATGGTGTTCGATCAACTCGACTTGGCGGCCATTGAGGTCTATGACTGTCTAGAAGATTTTCGCCAACGTTTTTAACTTTTTTGCCAAAAAGCGTTGACGATTTAAAAAGTCACTGGTATAGTATTTAATCGTTGTGATAAGCAAGGACGACATGAAGTTAACCTTGTAAAATCCTTCAAAAAACAGTGTTGACAGTTAATTGTCTGATATGATATATTGATTAAGCTGTTAAATCAGCGTTGCCAATGAGTTAAAAAAGAATTTAAAAAATATCTTGACAACACATTAGCTCTTATGATAAAATACTTAAGCCGGCTGGCTAAGCTGGTCGGCGGTAGACCTTTGAAAACTGAATAATGTTTCGACGAATCAAATGTGTAGGGTCCTTGATCTTAATGATCGAGGCAAAAACATTTGCGAAGTCAATTCGCTTAATTTATTAAAAAGAGCTATTCAAGCTTCTTATTTTATATGAGAGTTTGATCCTGGCTCAGGATGAACGCCGGCGGTGTGCCTAATACATGCAAGTCGAACGCGTTGGCCCAATTGATTGATGGTGCTTGCACCTGATTGATTTTGGTCGCCAACGAGTGGCGGACGGGTGAGTAACACGTAGGTAACCTGCCCAGAAGCGGGGGACAACATTTGGAAACAGATGCTAATACCGCATAACAGCGTTGTTCGCATGAACAACGCTTAAAAGATGGCTTCTCGCTATCACTTCTGGATGGACCTGCGGTGCATTAGCTTGTTGGTGGGGTAACGGCCTACCAAGGCGATGATGCATAGCCGAGTTGAGAGACTGATCGGCCACAATGGGACTGAGACACGGCCCATACTCCTACGGGAGGCAGCAGTAGGGAATCTTCCACAATGGGCGCAAGCCTGATGGAGCAACACCGCGTGAGTGAAGAAGGGTTTCGGCTCGTAAAGCTCTGTTGTTAAAGAAGAACACGTATGAGAGTAACTGTTCATACGTTGACGGTATTTAACCAGAAAGTCACGGCTAACTACGTGCCAGCAGCCGCGGTAATACGTAGGTGGCAAGCGTTATCCGGATTTATTGGGCGTAAAGAGAGTGCAGGCGGTTTTCTAAGTCTGATGTGAAAGCCTTCGGCTTAACCGGAGAAGTGCATCGGAAACTGGATAACTTGAGTGCAGAAGAGGGTAGTGGAACTCCATGTGTAGCGGTGGAATGCGTAGATATATGGAAGAACACCAGTGGCGAAGGCGGCTACCTGGTCTGCAACTGACGCTGAGACTCGAAAGCATGGGTAGCGAACAGGATTAGATACCCTGGTAGTCCATGCCGTAAACGATGAGTGCTAGGTGTTGGAGGGTTTCCGCCCTTCAGTGCCGGAGCTAACGCATTAAGCACTCCGCCTGGGGAGTACGACCGCAAGGTTGAAACTCAAAGGAATTGACGGGGGCCCGCACAAGCGGTGGAGCATGTGGTTTAATTCGAAGCTACGCGAAGAACCTTACCAGGTCTTGACATCTTGCGCCAACCCTAGAGATAGGGCGTTTCCTTCGGGAACGCAATGACAGGTGGTGCATGGTCGTCGTCAGCTCGTGTCGTGAGATGTTGGGTTAAGTCCCGCAACGAGCGCAACCCTTGTTACTAGTTGCCAGCATTAAGTTGGGCACTCTAGTGAGACTGCCGGTGACAAACCGGAGGAAGGTGGGGACGACGTCAGATCATCATGCCCCTTATGACCTGGGCTACACACGTGCTACAATGGACGGTACAACGAGTCGCGAACTCGCGAGGGCAAGCAAATCTCTTAAAACCGTTCTCAGTTCGGACTGTAGGCTGCAACTCGCCTGCACGAAGTCGGAATCGCTAGTAATCGCGGATCAGCATGCCGCGGTGAATACGTTCCCGGGCCTTGTACACACCGCCCGTCACACCATGAGAGTTTGTAACACCCAAAGTCGGTGGGGTAACCTTTTAGGAGCCAGCCGCCTAAGGTGGGACAGATGATTAGGGTGAAGTCGTAACAAGGTAGCCGTAGGAGAACCTGCGGCTGGATCACCTCCTTTCTAAGGAATTAATCGGAAACCTACACATTGTCGAAACAGTGTTCAGTTTTGAGAGGTTTACTTCTCAAGATGATTTATCATCGCTTATTGGGCCTATAGCTCAGTTGGTTAGAGCGCACGCCTGATAAGCGTGAGGTCGGTGGTTCGAGTCCACTTAGGCCCATCATGGGGAATTAGCTCAGCTGGGAGAGCACCTGCTTTGCAAGCAGGAGGTCATCGGTTCGATCCCGATATTCTCCATTGCTAGCCGCAAGGTTAGCGAGTTTGTACTTTGAAAACTAAATAATATCAATTTCTAATAAAATTAAGAAAACCGAGAACACCGCGTTATTTGAGTTTTTAACGAATTATAATCGCATACTCAACTAACTTGACTGATCTACGATCAGTAAGGTTAAGTTATGAAGGGCGCATGGTGAATGCCTTGGTACTAGGAGCCGATGAAGGACGGGACTAACACCGATATGCTTCGGGGAGTGGTAAGTACGCTTTGATCCGGAGATTTCCGAATGGGGAAACCCAATCATCTTAGTCGATGATTACTTGAGCAGTGAATTCATAGCTGCCAAGAGGTAGACGCAGTGAACTGAAACATCTTAGTAGCTGCAGGAAGAGAAAGAAAATTCGATTCCCTGAGTAGCGGCGAGCGAAACGGGAAGAGCCCAAACCACTGAGCTTGCTCAGTGGGGTTGTAGGACTGAACTTTGGAGTTACCAAAGAATCAGGTAGTCGAAGTGGCTGGGAAGCCACACCAGAGATGGTGATAGTCCAGTAGACGAAACCTGGTTCTCTCCGTTCAGGATCCTGAGTACGGCGGGACACGTGAAACCCCGTCGGAATCCGCGAGGACCATCTCGCAAGGCTAAATACTCCCTAGTGACCGATAGTGAACCAGTACCGTGAGGGAAAGGTGAAAAGCACCCCGGGAGGGGAGTGAAATAGTTCCTGAAACCATGTGCCTACAAGCTGTCGGAGCCCGTTAATGGGTGACGGCGTGCCTCTTGCAGAATGAACCGGCGAGTCATGATTACGTGCAAGGTTAAGGTGGAAAAACCGGAGCCGCAGCGAAAGCGAGTCTGAAATGGGCGTATGAAGTACGTAGTTATGTACCCGAAACCAGGTGACCTACCCATGTCCAGGGTGAAGGTGCGGTAAAACGCACTGGAGGCCCGAACCCGTGTCTGTTGAAAAAGGCTGGGATGAGGTGTGGGTAGCGGTGAAATTCCAAACGAACTTGGAGATAGCTGGTTCTCTCCGAAATCTCTTTAGGGGGAGCCTCGGAATCGAGAATCTTGGAGGTAGAGCACTGTTTGGACGAGGGGCCCGTCATGGGTTACCGACTTCAGATAAACTCCGAATGCCAATGATTTATGTCCGGGAGTCAGACGATGAGTGATAAGATCCACCGTCGAAAGGGGAACAGCCCAGATCACCAGTTAAGGTCCCTAAATATATGCTAAGTGGAAAAGGATGTGGAGTTGCATAGACAACTAGGATGTTGGCTCAGAAGCAGCCATCATTTAAAGAGTGCGTAATAGCTCACTAGTCGAGTGATTCTGCGCCGAAAATGTACCGGGGCTAAGCATATTACCGAAACTGTGGATGTGTCCTTTTGGACACGTGATAGGAGAGCGTTCTAAGGGCGACGAAGTTAGACCGTGAGGACTAGTGGAGCGCTTAGAAGTGAGAATGCCGGTATGAGTAGCGAAAGACAGGTGAGAATCCTGTCCACCGAATGACTAAGGTTTCCTGGGGAAGGCTCGTCCTCCCAGGGTAAGTCGGGACCTAAGGCGAGGCCGAGAGGCGTAGTCGATGGATAACAGGTTGAGATTCCTGTACCAGTTAAATGCGTTTGAATGATGGAGGGACGCAGGAGGCTAAGCAAACCAGACGATTGGAAGTGTCTGGCCAAGCAGTAAGTCAGGTTTAGAGTCAAATGCTTTAAGCCGGGTTGACAA
This sequence comes from Limosilactobacillus fermentum, assembly GCF_013394085.1. NCBI lineage: Bacteria > Bacillati > Bacillota > Bacilli > Lactobacillales > Lactobacillaceae > Limosilactobacillus > Limosilactobacillus fermentum. The sequence goes on along the minus strand of NZ_CP040910.1, from coordinate 1,453,590 downwards.
GCTGTGATGGGGAGCGAAATTAAAGTAGCGAAGTTGCCGATGTCACACTGCCGAGAAAAGCTTCTAGTGAGTATTTAACTGCCCGTACCGCAAACCGACACAGGTAGTCGAGGAGAGAATCCTAAGGTGAGCGAGTGAACTCTCGTTAAGGAACTCGGCAAAATGACCCCGTAACTTCGGGAGAAGGGGTGCTGGTCGCAAGACCAGCCGCAGTGAAAAGGCCCAGGCGACTGTTTATCAAAAACACAGGTTTCTGCAAAATCGTAAGATGAAGTATAGGGGCTGACGCCTGCCCGGTGCTGGAAGGTTAAAAGGAAGAGTTAGCTTCGGCGAAGCCCTGAATTGAAGCCCCAGTAAACGGCGGCCGTAACTATAACGGTCCTAAGGTAGCGAAATTCCTTGTCGGGTAAGTTCCGACCCGCACGAAAGGCGTAACGATCTGGGCACTGTCTCAACGAGAGACTCGGTGAAATTGAATTGCCTGTGAAGATGCAGGCTACCCGCGACAGGACGGAAAGACCCCATGGAGCTTTACTGTAGCTTGATATTGAGTGTTTGTACTACTTGTACAGGATAGGTAGGAGCCGTAGAAACCGGGACGCTAGTTTCGGTGGAGGCATTGGTGGGATACTACCCTTGTATTATGACCACTCTAACCCGCACCACTGATCGTGGTGGGAGACAGTGTCAGGTGGGCAGTTTGACTGGGGCGGTCGCCTCCCAAAAGGTAACGGAGGCGCCCAAAGGTTCGCTCAGAATGGTTGGAAATCATTCGCAGAGTGTAAAGGCACAAGCGAGCTTGACTGCGAGACAGACAGGTCGAGCAGGGACGAAAGTCGGGCTTAGTGATCCGGTGGTTCCGCATGGAAGGGCCATCGCTCAACGGATAAAAGCTACCCTGGGGATAACAGGCTTATCTCCCCCAAGAGTCCACATCGACGGGGAGGTTTGGCACCTCGATGTCGGCTCATCGCATCCTGGGGCTGTAGTCGGTCCCAAGGGTTGGGCTGTTCGCCCATTAAAGCGGTACGCGAGCTGGGTTCAGAACGTCGTGAGACAGTTCGGTCCCTATCCGTCGCGGGCGTAGGAAATTTGAGAGGACCTGTCCTTAGTACGAGAGGACCGGGATGGACATACCGCTGGTGTACCAGTTGTTCCGCCAGGAGCATCGCTGGGTAGCTATGTATGGATGAGATAAACGCTGAAAGCATCTAAGTGTGAAACTCGCCTCAAGATGAGATTTCCCATTCCTTTGGAAGTAAGACCCCACAGAGATGATGTGGTAGATAGGATGGAAGTGGAAGTGCGGTGACGCATGGAGCGGACCATTACTAATCGGTCGAGGACTTAACCAAGTCAGGTGTGAGGATTCTTGATGAGAAAAGATATTGTTTAGTTTTGAAAGCACAAGCTTTCAAAGTGTGGTGATGATGGCCTGAAGGATACACCTGTTCCCATGCCGAACACAGAAGTTAAGCTTCAGCACGCCAAAAGTAGTTGGGGGATCGCCCCCTGCGAGGATAGGACGTTGCCACGCGAATTGGAGAGTTGTCCGAGCTGGCCGAAGGAGCAGCATTGGAAATGCTGTATACGGGTTAAAGCCTGTATCAAGGGTTCGAATCCCTTACTCTCCGTTTATGACCCGTTGGTCAAGTGGTTAAGACACCACCCTTTCACGGTGGTATCATGGGTTCGAATCCCGTACGGGTCACTTTTTGGAGGATTAGCTCAGTTGGGAGAGCGTCTGCCTTACAAGCAGAGGGTCACAGGTTCGAGCCCTGTATCCTCCATCGCAACCATTTGGTTGCAAACCTACACCACGATGGCTCAGTAGCTCAGTTGGTAGAGCAATGGATTGAAGCTCCATGTGTCGGCGGTTCGATTCCGTCCTGCGCCATTGATGGAGGAGTAGCGAAGTCTGGTTAAACGCGACGGTCTGTAAAACCGTTCCTCTTGGTTCGGTGGTTCGAATCCACTCTCCTCCACTTTATTATAGGGATATAGTTAAACGGTATAACTACGGTCTCCAAAACCGTCATTGTGGGTTCGATTCCTACTATCCCTGCTCAACTGAATATTTTGGCGGTATTGGTGAAGTTTGGTTAACACATCGGTTTGTGGGTCCGACATGCGTGGGTTCGAATCCCACATACCGCCCTTCTGATTAGACGGGGTAATGCCCGTCTAATTGTATGAATTGAATAGTAGATGCTCAATGGTGGTATAGCCAAGTGGTAAGGCACAGGTCTGCAAAACCTTCATCACCGGTTCGAATCCGGTTACCACCTTTGTTATCTTGCCTCTGTGGCGGAATTGGCAGACGCGCTGGACTCAAAATCCAGTTCCCGTTTGGGAGTGTGGGTTCGACCCCCACCGGAGGCATTCCATGGCTTATTGCCTTTAAGCATCTCGTGTAATATTCAGTTCCAAGGCGTCCTTCGGGGCGTCTTTTTTTGTGTCCTCAAAACCTAAAAATCCTGTCAACGAATTACCCCAATGGTAATCCAGCAACAGGATTTAGCGGGACGTCGTTATTGCCAGTGGTGACGAGCAATTGCGGCCAGGGACGTTGTTAGCTCAGTAACGCTAGCGTTGATGTTGCCCTTTTGCCAGTCAGTAAGAATGGTCAGTACCCCCGCTAGGTTGTAATTAATTTCCAGTTGGGTTGCTAAATCGTTTTGTCCCCCAAAATCAGCGACCTCGCTGAGGGTGACGGTGGTTTGAAAGGCGTGCGTTATTTCGGCCAGCGCCCGGGATTGGTTGTAGGCTTCGTGCATTAGGGCCTGAAGCTCCTGGTTGGTGGTTAGGTAGTTGATAATGGATGAAAACAAGGGGACAAAGTCATGCTTATCAAAGGCGGTTAGATAATGCCTTTTAAAGAGGGCCAGTAACGTATCGACGTGAGCAGCCAACTCCTGGTCGTAGAGGTCAAAGACATCGTGGTAATGGCCCCCGCCCCAGGTCAGCTTCCCGGGTGATTTCAGCCACCGTCAGGCGAAAGAGTGGTTTTTGGACGATGAGGCGGTAAAAGGCCTCTTTAATGAGACGTTGGCTCCGGCGACTGCGACGATCAACCATATTTTGCTCCCCTTTTTTAGCATAGATTTGCCAATCTGTCGGTTAACGAACGGTATGCCGCCCGTTACAGATGGTACTTAGGTGCTTTTACTGTAAACTATTATTGTTTGTTAAACAACATATGTTCATTAAAGGGAGGAAGAGAAAGTGGGATACGCACTATTAAGCCTGGCGATCGGATTTGAGATTTTAGGAACGAACCTCCTAAAACTCTCCGTTGGTTTCACACGGGTAGGGATCGGTATAACTAGTTTGGCGTGCTACGGGGTTAGTTTTTACCTAATGGCGTTGTCGTACCAAAAATTACCCCTAAGCGTAGCGGAGTCAATCTGGGCGGCGCTTGGAATTATAGCGGCGACGTTACTGGGGCAATTCGTGTACCACGAACGGGTGGCCCTAGCTCAGTGGTTAGGCGTCCGCTTGATAATAGTGGGGGTCCTTTTAGTAAGCTTTAACAACTCCAACTAGTAATTGGAACAACGGAGTGGTGATGAATAATCAATTAAGCACTATTTGGTGAATGAAAACGGTGTCGACGGGGATTGATGGTTATTTCGGGTTGAATTAAATTGTATATCACGGGATGAAATATACGTATTTATCGCATATTCACCGAAAAATGTCGTATTTTTATTAAAAAAGACTTGCCTCTTTGCAAGAAAGGCGGTACTATATAAAACATATTCAAGATATATACAATGATTATTCAATTGAGGAAAGAGGATCATTAATATGAAGGTTAATAAGAAATGGTTGGCGCTACTGTCGTTAGCATTCTTGGTGGTGATTGGGCTCGCCGGGTGTGGGAAGAAGAGCGACGATAGCCTGCAACAAATTAAGGACAAGAAGGTCTTGACGATGGGGACCTCCGCCGACTACGCCCCGTTTGAATTCACGATCATGAAGAACGGGAAGAAGGAATACGTCGGTTACGACATCATGGTTGCCCAAAAGATCGCTGACAGCCTCGGGGTTAAGCTCAAGGTGCAAAACATGGAATTCTCCTCCATTATTAGCGAGTTGCAAGATCACAAGGTCGACATCGCCCTGGCCGGGATGAACGTGACGCCACAACGGAAAAAGGCCGTGGACTTTTCTAAGCCGTACTACACGGAACAAGAATCCCTCCTAGTTAAGAAGGCCGACGCCGATAAGTACAACACGATCGCCGACACGAAGGGCGCTTCCTTCGGGGTTCAACAATCATCCACCCAGGAAACGATCGCTAAGACCCAAACCAAGGCGAAGCTGGTTTCCGAAAGCTTAGTCACCGGGTTAGCGACCGACCTGAAGTCCGGTAAGCTCGACGGGGTCGTCTTAGCCAAGAAGGTCGCGGAACAATACGTTGCCCAATACCCGGACACTTACGCCATCGCCAAGGTTAAGATCACGGCACCGGCATCCATGAAGGAAATTTCAATCGCCATTCCAAAGGACGAACCGAAGTTAAAGGCTGCCGTCAACAAGGAAATCACCAAGCTGCAAAAGTCCGGCGAATTAGACAAGCTCTTCAAGAAGGCACAAGAGATTCAAGAACAAAACACCAACAAGTAGTTAGTTAACAGGGGGATTGCACATGTTTGATTTTCTAGGACAATATTGGCCGCTCTTTTTAGAGGGGACCGCCCAGACGATGATCATCTCCATCATCGGGGTCATCATCGGCTTCTTGATCGGCCTCTTGATGGTCCTGATGCGGATGTCCAAGGTAAAGCCGATTTCATGGATCGCACGGGCCTACATCGCTATCGTGCGGGGAACCCCGTCGATGATCCAAGTGATGTTGATCTACTACCTGTTGGCCCGTTCCTTGCCACTACCGCAGACCCAAATTTTGGGGTCGGGACTGGACCGGATCATCCCGGGGGCGATTGCCTTAGGGCTTAACTCCGGGGCCTACACGGCCGAAATCTTCCGGTCCGGGATCATCTCCATCCCGGCCGGCCAAACCGAAGCGGGCTTGTCGTTGGGACTAAGTCAAAAGGAAACCATGTTCTCGATTGTGCTGCCCCAAGCCCTCCGCAACGTCTTACCGGCGATGGGGAACGAATTCATCACCCTGATTAAGGAATCATCCGTCCTCTTCTACATTGGGGTGCAAGAAATCACTGCCGAAGCACTCGGGGTGGGGGGAACCTTGTACAACTTCATCCCGCCTCTGTTAGTGGCCGCCGTGATCTACTTCATCCTCACCCAGGCGATGGCCCAATTACTGGGCTGGCTGGAACGGCGGATGGGCGCTAAGTACGAATTAGGCTAACGGATAACGAAATAAGGGAGTCGTGACGAAAAGGTCACGGCTCTTTTTTGCGCTTCGGGGGTCAAAATGAAGGGGGGTTCATGGGCCAAAATAAAGCTGGGCGCCGTTTTTTCCATTATCGATCGATTAATTAAAATAGTGACGCCCCGACTTTGGAACGGTTGACTGAACCGCGAAAAGGGGGGCGACCGGGGAACGGGTAGGGGTGGAGCTCACTTTGGTCCGCTAAGTGAAACCGGGAAAAGGACTAAGTGGCCGATTGTTTGACTTTGACCACAAGATCTTGTAATTAACGATCATCCAAAAACTAGATGTTGTGTCGAACTGGGGAGCCCCGTATGATAATGATTGAATATGATAATGATTAAACGCGAAAGGAATGATCAAGATGCAAGAAATCATTACTAACCAAACCCTGGCGCCCTTAAGCGACGTCACGGTCATCAAACGGGGTCAGACCAAGACCCCCTTTTACGGCTACAAGATTGGGATGGTCATGCGGGCCCTGGGCGCCGATGAGCAACTCACTAAAAACGTTAGCTGGTTTTTAGTCAACGCCTTTAGTGACCAGGCAACGGTCACGACCGCAGAGATTGCTAACGCGATTTGCGCCGCCTTGAACCGGGCTGGGCGCACCGACCTGGCGACCGCCTTCACCGAGCACCGCCGCCAAGACGACGCCAGCTTTGACAAGGCCACCGACCCCCAGCAAAAGCTCAACCAACTCTTTGATGAGAACTCGCGGGTCGTCCACGAAAACGCCAATAAGGACAGCAAGGTCTTCAACACCCAACGGGACCTGGAGGCCGGGGTGGTGTCCCGGGCGCTAGGGCTCAAGATGATGCCCGAAGTCGTGGCTAAGGCCCACCTGCGTGGCGACATTCACTGGCACGACCTCGACTACTCCCCGGTCACCCCGGAAACCAACTGCTGCCTGATTGATTTTGACGAGATGCTGGCTAACGGTTTCAAGATCGGCAACGCCTGGGTCGACTCGCCAAAGTCGATTCAAACCGCCACCGCCCAGATGTCACAGATCATCGCCAACGTCGCTTCCTTGCAGTACGGGGGCTGTTCGGCCAACCGGATCGACCAATTGTTGGAACCCTACGCGATGAAGAACTACCAAAAGCACCTGGCCGACGCCAAGCAGTGGGTGGCAGAAGACAAGCAAGAAGAATACGCCAAGACCAAGACTAAAAAGGACATTTACGACGCCATGCAGGCCCTGGAATACGAGATCAACACCCTCTACTCCTCCCAGGGGCAGACGCCGTTTACCACGATTAACTTTGGCCTGGGGACTTCCTGGGTGGCCCGCGAGATCCAAAGGGCGATCTTACAAATCCGGATTAAGGGCTTGGGCAAGGAACACCGGACGGCGATCTTCCCGAAGTTGACCTTCACCGTCAAGCGCGGCCTCAACCTGGACCCGACTGACCCCAACTACGACATTAAGCAACTGGCCCTGGAGTGTTCGACCAAGCGGATGTACCCGGACCTGTTGATGTACGATAAGATCAAGGAGTTGACCGGCTCCTTTAAGACCCCGATGGGCTGCCGCTCCTTTTTGCAGGGCTGGGAAGACGAAAACGGCAAGGAGGTCAACTCCGGCCGGATGAACCTGGGGGTCGTGACGGTCAACCTGCCGCGGATCGCCCTGGAAGCCCGGGGCAACCGGGAGCTGTTCTGGCAGATCTTTGACGAAAAGATGCGCCTGGCCAAGCTCGCCCTTGATTACCGAATCGAGCGGACCAAGCAAGCCAAGCCGGAAAACGCGCCGTTACTGTACATGTACGGGGCCTTTGGTAAGCGCTTGAAGCGGACCGATTCGGTCGATGAGGTCTTCAAGAACTCCCGGGCGACCGTTTCGCTGGGCTACATCGGATTATACGAGGTCGGGGCGACCTTCTTTGGCCCGAAGTGGGAAGATAGCCCAGCGGCCCACGACTTTGTCTTAGAGATCGCCAAGCGGATGCACGACCTGTGTGCCGACTGGGAAAAAGAGGAGGGCTACCACTTTAGCCTCTACTCGACCCCGGCCGAATCTTTGACCGATACCTTCTGCCAAGACGACCTCAAGCGCTTTGGCAAGGTCGAGGACGTCACCGACAAGGAATACTACACCAACTCCTTCCACTATGACGTCCGCAAGCACCCGACCCCGTTTGAAAAGCTGGCCTTTGAAGAGGACTTCCCCAAGTACGCCGGTGGGGGTTTCATTCACTACTGCGAATACCCGAACCTGCGCCAAAACCCAAAGGCCTTAGAAGCCGTTTGGGACTGGGCCTACGATCACGTCGGTTACCTGGGAACCAACACTTCCATCGACCAGTGCTTTGAATGCGGTTTTAAGGGCGAATTCGAAGCGACCGCCCAGGGCTTCAAGTGCCCTAATTGTGGTAACCACGATCCGGCGACCTGTGACGTGGTCAAGCGGACCTGTGGCTACTTAGGTAACCCCCAGCAACGGCCAATGGTCCACGGGCGCCACGAGGAAATTATCCACCGGGCTAAGCACATGACAGGAGGAATGATTAAGCATGCCGCAGCGTTTGAGAGAGCCAAACAATCCGATGCCCAAAGAATGGCTCGCTAAGGACCATTCACAACAATACATCGCCGATTACAAACCCTTTAACTTCGTCGACGGGGAAGGGGTTCGGTGCAGCCTTTACGTGTCCGGGTGCCTCTTTAACTGCCCGGGTTGCTACAACAAGGCGGCCCAAAACTTCCACTATGGCACCCCCTACACGCAAGAATTGGAAGATCAGATCATCGAAGACCTGGGTCACGACTACGTCCAAGGGCTGACCCTCTTGGGCGGGGAGCCCTTTTTAAACACCCAGGTCTGCTTGAAATTGATTAAGCGGGTCCGCCAGGAATTTGGCCACCAAAAAGACATCTGGTCGTGGTCGGGTTACACCTGGGAAGAGCTGTTACAAGATTCCGCAGACAAACTGGAGATGCTGTCCTTGATCGATATCCTGGTCGACGGGCGCTTCTTGTTGGCCAAAAAGGACCTGACCCTTCAGTTTCGGGGGAGTTCCAACCAGCGGATCATTGACGTCCCTAAGTCCTTGGCAACCGGGGAAGTCGTTATCTGGGATAAGCTGGTGCACTAGGGGGCCTTATGAACGACGAATTAATTGCTTTGGTTGAACGGGCCAGCGCCCAGACCGCCCCGTGGCTAGGCCAGAAACGCCAGCTTGCTTTGCGGCTGTTTGACCGCCTGGCGGCCGGCGCCCCGGCTTTGTTAGCCGACTGGCAAACCGACCCCGACTTAGGTGTTGAACAAGGGACCAGTCGGGGGGTCGGCGACCTAGTGGAACAACCGCTCTTGAACGTGGCGCCCCAATTCAGTGAACTCCTGCAAGAAAACCTAATGGAAAAGGCCCTTGCTTGGCAGGGTAACCAGGAAAACGCCGCCCACTTAGCCCTGTTAAACGGGGGGCGCTTCTTGTACGTCCCCGACGGAACCGAACGCCCGGCGCCGGTCGTGCTGGCCGGGGAACATTCCCACCCCAATGTTCACGATTTGATCTTGGTGGGGGCGGGGGCGACGGTGACGATCATTGACGACCAGCCAATGGCGACCACCAAGCCGTCCTTTCACGCCACGGAATTGCTACTGGGGGAACGAGCCCACGTTAACTTCTACCAGCTCAGTGACTTCGGGGCCCGGGTGAGCCGCCAAGTGGTGGCTTGCTACCAGGCCCAGTACAGCCAGTTAGCGGTGACGACGGTTTTAGGTAGCCACCCGGCCCAGGTCACCCGGTTGACCAACTGGCTGGACGGACAGGGGGCGCAAGCAGACTACCAACTCCTTAGCCTGGTCGATGAGGACAGCTTCCCGCAGATTGAGCCGCACTTTAAGACGGCCGGCCCGGCGGCGGGGGTCCAATTTAGCCAGCGAGCCTTCGCCGACCCAACGGCCTTAGTGAAGGCCCTAGCGGCCACCGCCCCACGGATCATGGTCGACCGGGTCAGTCAGCGCTTCCATTAAAATCCGAACTATGTAAAAGCATTTACCTCCGAACAATGGGGTAAATGCTTTTTTAGGCGAACAATCATATTTACATTAGGGAATGGAGGTGCTAAAATCTTAACATTACCTAAGCAAAGGGCAGCAAGTTCGCTGCGGAAAGAGAGAGAAAATGGAAAATCAAGTTGAGAGTTCACTGATTGTTGGCCCGGACGATCCGGTGCCGGCTGGCGAGGCGACCTTACTAGGGTTGCAACACGTCCTGGCGATGGATGTCTACGTGCCGCCGATCATTTTAGCCGGGATGATGGCGATGGGGGCCGCCGATTCAACGGGGCTGTTGCAATCGACCTTCCTGGCGGCCGGGATCGGGACGATTTTGCAAACCTGCTTCTTTATGAAGATGCCGGTTTCGCAGGGGCCGTCCTTTGTGCCGCTGGGGGCCGCCGCTGGGGTCGTCATGGCGTCGGGAGGCCTGAAGGGCAACGGGATGGCAACCCTGCTGGGTGCCCTCGTGGTCGGGGCGATCGTCTTAGTCTTGCTCGGTTTATCCGGGGCCTTTCAAAAGATCATCAACACCCTGGTGCCGGCGGTGGTCGGCGGAACGATCATCACCTGCGTGGGCCTGTCTTTGATCCCCTCGGCCTTAAACGACAACATCTTTGAGGCGACGGGTAACATTTACCAAAACATCGAACTGGCCTCCATTACGGCCCTCACCCTCTTAATTTGCGTGGCGATTTCGATTCGCTTCCCGCGGGTGCAAAAGCTGTTTAAGACCGGTTCGATCGTGATCGCCCTCCTGGTGGGGACACTGGTGTCCGCTTCGATGGGCCGCTTTGATTGGAAGTCGGTGGCCGATTCGGCTTGGTTCTCCTTCCCACAACGGACGATGCTACACTGGGGGATTTCCTTTAACCTAACTTCGATTCTGACCTTCATCATCATCTACGCCATCCTGACCACGGAAACGACCGGGACCTGGTTTGCGATGGGGGCCGTTACCAACCACAAGATTACGAGTCGCCAGTGGAACCACGGGATCATCGGCGAAGGACTCTCCTGTTTAGTAGCCGCCCTGGCCGGAACGACGCCGGTAACTGGTTACTCGACCAACGCCGGGGTGATCTCCATCACCGGGGTCGCCTCCAAGCGGGTCTTCATCGCCGCCGGGAGCTGGTTTATCGTCTTGGGTTTCTTCGCCAAGTTGTCCGCCTTCTTGGCGGCAATTCCGGCGCCGGTAATCGGGGGGGTCTTTGCGATCATCACCGTGACGATCATGCTCAACGGGTTGAACGTCATTCGCCAGCAACAAACCGGCGAATCCGACCTGTACATCATCGGCTTACCGATCATTTTGACCTTGGCCCTGGTCCTCTTGCCAAGCAAGGTAACCAACGCGGCCCCACAAATGATCCAATACTTACTGGGGTCACCGATCGCGGTAGCGGCGATCACGGCGATTGTCTTGAACCTCTTGATGCCGTCACGGCACAACAAGTTAGCCTAACTTAATTTTGTAGAAAAATTCACCACCCTCACGATTTGACGATCACTTGGTCGCTAAATGGTGGGGGTGTTTTCGTGGTCAACGTTGATATAAGGGTGCTGCACCATTATTAATAAAATATGTTAAAAAGTTAACAAACGGGCTTTAATTATCGACTGATATATGCCGAAACCAACGTATATTAATCCGAAAGGTAGTAATTAGTAGCATGAAAGGTTTTGCAATGCTGGGCCCGAGCAAGACGGGCTTTATTGAAAAAGAAGATCCGAAGGTGGGGAGTCGTGACGCCCTGGTGCGGCTGCTCGCCGTTGCCCCGTGTACCTCTGACCTCCACACCGTTTTCGAAGACGCTTTAGGGCCGCGGGAGAACATGATCCTCGGCCACGAAGCCTGCGGGGAGATCGTGGAAGTCGGTAGCGAAGTCAAGGACTTCAAGGTTGGTGACCGGGTTTTGATTCCGGCAATCACGCCGAACTGGTCCGACGTTTACTCCCAAGCCGGCTACGCTACTGACTCCGACGGGATGTTGGGTGGCTGGAAGTTCTCCAACATTAAGGATGGGGTTTTCTCCACCCGGATCCACGTTAACGACGCCGACGGGAACCTGGCCCTCTTACCAAAGGAAATCGACCCGGCGGAAGCCTGCATGCTTTCCGACATGATCCCAACTGGCCTCCACGCTTCCAAAATAGCGGGCGTAACCTTTGGGGACGCCGTGGCCGTGATCGGGATCGGACCGGTTGGTTTGATGGCCCTGCGCGGGGCGGTGCTCCACGGTGCCGGCCGCGTCTTTGCGGTTGGTTCACGGGAAAAGACGGTCGAAGTGGCCAAGAAGTACGGGGCAACCGACATCGTGGATTACCACAACGGCCGGATCTCCGACCAAATCCTAGAAGCCACTAACGGCCAAGGGGTCGACAAGGTCCTGATCGCCGGTGGGAACGCCGCCGATACCTTTGAAGAAGCCGTCCGGATGCTCAAGCCGGGTGGTTCAATTGGGAACGTCAACTACCTAAATGGTCACGACGACGTGGTCTTCAACGCCGGTGACTGGGGCGTTGGGATGGGTCACAAGACCATCCACGGTGGCCTGATGCCTGGTGGCCGCTTGCGAATGGAAAAGCTAGCTCAACTAGTCGTAAACGGCCGGATCGATCCATCACTGATGATCACCCACCGCTTCGAAGGCTTCGAGAAGATTCCGGACGCCATCGAACTGATGCACCACAAGCCGGCTGACTTAATCAAGCCGGTCGTAATCTGCAACGACATCGACTAATTTCAACACCTTTATTTAGTAGAAACAGCGGTTGGGGTTTGCCCAGCCGCTGTTTTTAGTTCAGGGGGTCCTTTGTTGCAGATTACGGCAATGTAACAAAAACGGCGAAAAACCGGGGATTTTCACTTAACGAGGGGGAATTGGGAAAAATTTTGGCGCCAAACTGGGGTGAAATGTTACAAAAACCAAACGGGCGGGGGACCGAGGTGAAAAGGGTGGTCAACCTATACGCCTCCATGGCCTCGAACCCCGAACGGGCGTTGCCGTTTGAATTAAGCTTGTTACGGAAAGTTACAAAGTGGCGGCCGATTGAGAACTGCTTGTCACTGCGCGGTAACAAAAGGCGGGTATAGTAATCAGCATAGGAACGACGAACAAATACTGATACGAAAGAAAGGATTCATTTTAATGAAGCTCAATAAGAAAGCCTTGAAACTTACCGCAACTGTCGCCGGCGCCGTTGCGTTGGGAACCGTTGCAACGACGGTGTCCGCAAATGCCGATTCAATTTACACCGTTAAGAGTGGGGACACGCTTTCCGGAATTTCTTGCCAGTTCGGTCACGATTATGCCTTCGTTGACACGCTCGCCTCCAACAACAACATCGCTAACAAGAACCTGATCTACGTCGGGCAAAAGTTAGTGATCAAAGATGACGGTGAAATTACTTCGGCCACCGCCAGTCAAGTGGCCTCACTGCCGTCCGCTAGCGCTAGTTCAACTAGCCAAGCCCAAACCGACAGTGCCTCCGCCGCTAGCCAAGCAAGTTCGACTGCCTCTGACCAAGCTAGCGCAGATAGTTTAGCCGCTGCCCAAAGTGCCGCTGCCGCTAGTCAAGCCGCTGCCCAAAGTGCCGCTGCCGCTAGTCAAGCCGCTGCCCAAAGTGCCGCTGCCGCTAGCCAAGCCGCCCTGCAAAGTCAACAGGCCGCTAGCCAAAGTGCCGCCGCTACCTCAACGGCCTACACGACGATGGCAGCCACTCCTACAACCACTTCGACTTCCAGCACCAGCTCCTACACGTCTAGCCTGAGCTCATCTGAAGAAGCAGCGAAGGAATGGATCACCCAAAAGGAATCCGGTGGTTCTTACACCGCCAAAAACGGTAACTACTACGGGAAGTACCAACTTTCCATCTCCTACTTAAATGGGGACCTGTCGGCCGCTAACCAAGAAAAGGTGGCTGACCAATACGTAGCCTCCCGTTACGGCTCTTGGACCGCAGCCCAAGCCTTCTGGGAAAGCCACGGTTGGTACTAAAATAGGAGTGCGATCTAGTACCCAACAGATCAGAGAACATTGATAAAAAGACCGGGAGAGCTAATCTCCCGGTCTTTTTTCGTTTTTAAGGTTGGGGTGTCCAAAGGGGACCTTAGTCGGGTACAATAGAAGGAAAATGAAAGGGGTGCCAACGTGGTAAAAGAAATTACTTGTAACCAGACCCGGGTGGTGACGACCCACCGGGTAATGAGCGCCGATTTAAATGAACACGAGACGATGTTTGGGGGGAAGTTACTCGCCATGGTCGATGCCGAGGCCTCCCTGGCGGCGGTCCGGCTGGCCCGGGGGACGGTGGTGACCGCTAGCATGGATCACGTTCAGTTTACCCGGCCCTTTGTCCTGGGGGACGCGGCCGAACTCCAGGCCTTTGTAACCGGGATCGGTAAGCGGTCAATTGAGGTCTTTGCTAAGGTGATCGTTGAGGAAATGGCCACCGGCAAGCGCACCCTTGGCTTTTCGTGCTTTATGACCTACGTGGCCATCGATGAGGCTGCCAACTTCACCGATTACCGTTTAATTGGCGAAGATGATGAGCAAGCCTTTTTGATGGAGACCTACCAAAACCGCCGTGAGCACCGGCGGACGGAACGAGAAAACCTGGCCGCCGTCAACGCCCACGTCAACTTAGATAAATGATTTTTTGTTCATATTATCAAAAAATAAATATTTAAAAAGTGGGGGTACAAAGCACCAAAAAGCCGGTTGACGGGTGATTAGCGAGTCAGCCAAAGCCGTGATTTAGCAGTTAACAACTCGCACTGCTAAAGGGGCTTGCACCTGCAATTAAATGTGCTATGATAAAGATGTTGAAGGAAATATAAAAAGATTCGTGAAAGGAAGTCTTATCATGGCAAATGAATTACAACGTAACAACGGCCTCTTTGGTGACATGATGCAAGATTGGTTTGACAACAACTTCTTTAACAACGCCAACCTGCCGTTTAACAGTAACTACATGAAGACCGACATTGAGGAAACCGCTAAGCAATACCGGGTTAAGGTTGACATGCCAGGCTTTGACAAGAAAGACATTCACATTTCCTACAATGACGACCTCCTGACGGTCACCGGTCACCGTGACACCTTCGATGATGAGTCCGACAAGGATGGGAACATCCTCCACTCCGAACGCCGTTACGGGCAGATGAGCCGTCAGTACCGCTTGCCAGGGGTGGACTTGGAACAGGTTAACGCCAAGTACACCGATGGGGTCTTGATTTTGACCCTGCCTAAGCTGACTAAGCAGGCTAATGATGGTAAGCACATTGAAATTGACTAATTAAAGTGTGTGGTAGCACGCAGAAAAGGCTGAGAACGCTCATTGCTCTCAGCCTTTTGTTGTGGTTGCAAATGATAGGCAGAAAAAAAGTGGCCAACAACAAAAGCCCACGTGTTTAAGCAGGGGCAAAGGTGATTGGCCACTCTTTTTGCGATTAGGAGTTGAAGTGGTGGCTTGGTTGATCGGGGTCGGCTTGCTCGTCGAAGTTAGTCAAGTAGATCAATTCCACCGGGGAGTGGGTTTGGGCGTACCCCATGATCTCACGCAGGGCGCTGGTTGAGATCCGGTCATCGGAACGTACCCAGTGGACAATGATGTTGGTCAAAGTCCCGGTGTAGATTTCAAATAGGTAGTCAACCGGGATCGGTGACGGGTGAACATTAGTAGAGGGGTGCTGGCTATTGAAGTAAAACAAAAGCTTGCCCCGGTGCATGAACTCCGAGTAAGTGATCCGCTTGATCCGGGTGAGTAGGTTAATGTCGCCGTTTGGGGATAACAGGATCCGGCTGACTTCCCGGTAATCGCTGCAAACCTGGACGGTGTGGGCAAAGGATTCCTGGGAGAGGCGGAAGATTTCTTCCTTGTCTGGAAAGGAGCTGTGCTGGGTTAAGCACTTACGGTCCTCTTTTAGGGCCTCTTGTAAGTCGGTAATGATCGCCCCTTCAATTTCCATTAACAGGTCGCGTTTATCCTTGTAGTATGTGTAAAAGGTCTTACGACTGGCCTCAGCGGATTCAATGATATCTTTGGTGGTGATGTCATTGAGGGGCTTTTGCTTTAACAAGATCACTAACGAAGACGGCCGGACGACGATGGTGTACTGGGGCGCCATGCTAGACGAGCTGAACATGTACCGGGAGTGGTTAGAAGCTAGAAGCCCACGACCTGTTTGACGCTTGCAAGGCCACGGCCAACATGTTCCCGGAACTGGAAGCTTCTCGCAACCAACCGCTGTCCTTTAAGAAATTTGACGAAATTGTCGCTAAGACCGGTGACCAAATTGGCGCCCCGTTTTGTGCTGACTGCGCCTAACGGATCGGTGCTTACGAACTTTACCAACAAACCAACCAAGGCGTGGAAGCACTAATGACGGTTCTCGACCTTCCGTGGGAAGGAAACGCCCTCGACTTCATTGGCGAAGAGGTTACCTTTCCATAATTTTATTAAATCATTTATGCAACCCGAATTCAAGAAAGCGGCCAAGAGAAACCGAGAATTCTCTTGGCCGCTTTCTTGATTTTATAACCGGTCTGCTAGAAGGCTATTGCCCGCTTTGTTCTTGGAGCCATTCTAGGAAAACGCGGGCCGTTTCAGAGGGCTGGGCGGGGGCTAGGAAGCCTTGGGAACTGAGTAGGGCCGGGGAAAGGCCGAATAATTGGCAGCCGGCCGGTAATTCAGTTGGTAAAGAGGACTGGGGAGCAAGCGTGGCCCCCAGAAATTGGGCAACCTTAGTTAAGCGCAGGTCGAGGGCGTCCTCTTCTTCCACCGACGGCAGCGGGGTACCGGCCATCTTAAAATTAGCGTCCAGTTCCCGGCGGAGCGGGTGACCCTGGCTAGGCAAGAGGAGGTCTTGTTCGGCGAGTTGGTCTAGACTAACGGTGGTGGCCATGGACAGCCCCAGTTGGCTAACTAGTGGGGTGGGCAAGACGGCCAGGTAGGGTTCTTGGTCTGTAATCAGGGCGTGGGCCTGATTAGTCAAACCGGCCGCAAAGATTAGGTCGCATTCCCCAGTTGCTAGGGCCGCAGCCAGGTGGGCCGTGCGGGTGGCGAAACTAACCTTGATTTCCCGGTGCCCTTGCATAAAGCGGGTTAAGAGTTGAAAGCCCTTTGTCTTAGGGAAGTCTGGTTGGGCGAGGATAAAAAGTCGCTTGTCTGCCATGTTGGCCCCCTAGTTGATCCCCTTAGGGAAGTCACGGTCGAGCTCCTTTAAAAGGGGCACAAGCAGGGTCACGTACTCGTGGTAGGCGGCAATCGGGTTCTTGGGGTCGGCATTTTTGGCCATCAGGGCCAGGGCGATGTCGTGGGCCCGTTGTTCGTTTGATATCATTAATAATCACCTCAAGGATAGTGTACCAGATTTTAGTAGTGGTGAAGCGACCACATTTCTCCTATCGCATGGGGACCGAAATGGTGTATAATGAAGTTTCTATTAACGTACGGTGAGAAAGCGCCGAAAATTAAGCTTCCATATTCGACAGAAGAAAGGAATGAGGATTATATGGCTGATCATCATCAGCAAACCAGCGGGTCCGAAGAGCCAAAGATGGCCCGCAACCTCAAGAACCGCCACGTTCAATTAATTGCCCTGGGGGGAACGATTGGGACGGGGTTGTTCTTGGGGTCTGGCCAGTCGATTCACGCGGCCGGTCCGTCAATCCTGTTAGCTTACATCATCACCGGGGGCATGGTCTTCCTGTTGATGCGGGCGTTAGGGGAGCTGCTCTTATCAGACTTACGTTACCACACCTTTATCGAAGCGATCCGCGATTACATGGGACCGCGGGTCGGCTTTGTGGCCGGGTGGACCTATTGGGTCTGTTGGGTCGGAATTGCGATGGCTGAGATTACGGCGATCGGGACCTACATCAAACTGTGGTTGCCGGGTTTACCCCAGTGGATCCCCGGTTTGTTGACCCTGATCATCCTCTTGTGCTTGAACCTGATTACGGTATCGGCCTTTGGGGAAGTCGAGTTCTGGTTTGCCCTGATTAAAATCATTGCCATTGTGGCCCTGATCATCGTCGGGATCGTTTTAATGGTGATTGGTTACCGGGGGGCGAACCCGGGGAACCTGGCGCACTACGGCGGCTTCTTTGCCACCGGCTTTAAGGGCCTTTTGATGTCCTTTCAAATGGTCATCTTTGCCTTTGTCGGAATCGAAATGATTGGGATGACGGCGGCCGAAACCCAAAACCCCCGCAAGGTGATTCCGCGGGCGATCAACGACATCCCGGTGCGGATCCTGCTCTTTTACGTCGGGGCCTTGTTAATCATTATGGCCATCTACCCGTGGAACAAGCTGGACCCGACCCAGTCGCCCTTCGTAATGGTCTTTAAAGACATCGGGATTCGGGGGGCGGCCTCCGTGGTGAACTTCGTCGTGATCACGGCGGCGGCTTCGGCCTGCAACTCATCGTTGTACACGACCGGGCGGATGCTAGCGGAACTGACCTCCGACTCGCCACGGCCAAGCGTACGCCGGATTGCTAAGCTCTCCAAAAAGCAGGTCCCGGCCACGGCCGTGATCGTGTCGGTGATCGTCGTCGGGTGCTCGGTGATCTTAAACTACTTGGTGCCTAGCCAAGTCTTCACCGTGGTGACCTCGATGACAACGACCGCCTTCTTATTCGTCTGGACCAGCATTATTCTGGCCCACCTGAAGTACCACCGGCAAAACCCGGGCCAACGCGAATTTAAGATGCCACTGGCCCCGTTTACCGACTACCTCTTCTTGGCCTTCATGGCCGCCACGGCAGTTGTCCTTTGCATGAGCAAGGAAACCTTACCGTCGGTAATCTCGGCCGTGATCTGGTTAGCGGCGCTGGGAATCATTTCCCTGTCCAAGCGACCAACTAAATTGCATTAAAGAGACCACAAAAGGGGCTGTGACATGCGTCACAGCCCCTTTTTTAATCTCTAAGTTTTCGCCCCACGGCCTACTAACTGATTGTTGGCCACTTCTATTAACGTACTCAACAACCGCAGGCCTAGTGTCTAAGTACGGACGGAGAACGATGCGTTCCGCATCAACCCCCGCCCTAGCTTAGCCCCACGGCCTGCTGAGAGGTTGTCAGGCACTTCTTTTTTAGCGTGCCAAGCCCAACTTAGCCTGGCAATCCGGGCACAGACCGTGGACCTCCACGTCCGTACGGGTGACCAGGTAGCCGGTTTGATCGCGGGTGATGGTCCCGAGTGACTTAGCGAGGTCGGCAAAGCGCTCGTCAAACACATCGGTAATCTTAGCACAGGAGTCGCAAACCACGTGGAAGTGGGGGCGACCAAAGTAATCGTAGTGGGTGGCGCCATCGCCGTTATCCAGTTCGATCACTAGGTTGTAAGTCACCAACATCTTGAGGGTGTTGTAAACCGTGGCCATGGAAAGGCCGTCGTCAGTCTTTTTTAAATCGTTGTAGATCATCTCGACGCTTGGGTGGGTATGGTGCCCAATCAAGTAGTGGAGGATCGCTTTGCGTTGGGGGGTTAACCGTACCTTGTGCTCATGTAGCCGCTCGAGGGCGTGTTGGAATTCATCGTTGGCCATTTGATCACTCCTTTATAATCATTTTAAATTAACCCTAGTATAGCATTTACATTTTTAAAATCCAAACATATAATGGGGGGCAAAGGGAATTTTATAAGTTTTCTAAAGAAGAAGGGATTCGATGGAAACGCAAATTGAGCCCTCCAGCCACTCATTTAACCGGCTGGGTTTCATGGCCACCCTCTTGGTGGGGACCTTCACGATGTCGATCAGCCAGTCATCGCTGTCAACGGCGTACCCGACCTTGATGGCTGACTTTGGTATTTCGGCCAGCACCGTTCAGTGGCTAACGACCGGCTTTATGCTGGTAATGTGTGTTGCGATGCCGATTAGCCCCTGGATGCTAAACAACCTGTCCTTTAAAAAGATGTTCATGGGCGCCTTAGCCCTCTTTGACCTGGGCAGCCTGGTGATCGTTTTGACCCCGGTTAGTTGGGGGGCGGCTGGCTTTTGGTTTATGATGGTTGGCCGGGTACTAGAGGCCTTTGCCGTCGGGGTACTCTTCCCATCTTACCAGACCGTTTTGCTAGAAATTACCCCGGAAAAAGAGCGGGGCACCACGATGGGGATTGCTGGCTTGGTAATGGGATCCGCCCTAGCGGTGGGGCCGATCGTGTCCGGTGTTGTCCTCAAGTATTTTTCCTGGCAGAGCCTATTTATCTTCTTTATGATCGTGATCACCGTTATCTTCGCCTTGGCGGGAGCCGGCCTGATTCAAGACATAATGGAACGCCACCAGAGCAAATTGGATTGGCTGTCGGTGTTTCTCCTGCTGGGCTTGATTGGTTTAATGTGGGGAATCAACCAGGTGGGCAAGGCAGGGGTCAATTGGGACCTGGCCGCGACACTACTGGCCGTTAGCCTGCTGGCCCTCGCCTGGTTTGTCGTCCGCCAACTTAAACTGGCGACCCCACTACTGGAGCTCCGCGTTTTAAAAACCTTTAACTACGACTTGGCCGTTTTATTGACCTCGATTTCATACATTGCCTTAATCGTCACCACGATCATCTTCCCCCTGTACTATCAAGGGGTACTGGGGGTGAGTCCCTTTGTGTCTGGAATGAGCCTGGTCCCCGGAGCGGTCTTCTTATCGATTTTGAATCCGCTCAGTGGTAAGCTAGCGGACCGGATTGGCTTTAAGCCGACGATGTTAGTCGGGATGGCGATGATCATCATCGGTTGGGGGGCGGGAATCTTAGTGGTTAGTCAACACAGCTTGATGGGAATGCTCCTTTGTGCGATGGTGATTGAAGGGGGCAACGCCTTTGTCATGATGCCGGCCGTTACCCTGGGTGCCAACGCCTTACCCGACCGCTTGGTGGCCCACGGAACGGCGGTAATTACCACCGTTCGCCAGGTGCTTGGTTCGGCGGGGGTGGTGGTCGCCACCATGGTGTTGGCCAACGTGACGAACCGGGTTGGTCAAAGCGGTGTTAGCCACTCGGCCGCTAGTTTGACGGGCTTTCGGGCGGTCTTTTCCCTGATGGTGCTTGTTGAACTGGTCGGGCTGTTCCTAGCGTTGCTATTAAAAGACACGAAAAAGAAGCCCGATTAAAAAAGTTGCCGTATTTAAAGGGTAAAGGAGGGATTGCCATGGTTAACCGACCAGAATGGGCGCAAAAGTCGCCCGCCATGCAAGCTTACTACGATCACGACTGGGGCTTTGCCCAACACGACGAACAAAAACTCTTTGAGATGCTGTGCCTGGAGTGCTTTCAATCGGGGCTCAGCTGGGCCTTAGTTTGGCAAAAGCGCCTGGCCCTGTTAGAAGCCTACCAGGGCTTTGATCCGGCCAAGGTTGCACAGTTTGGCGAAGAAGAGGTCGCCAAGCTCTTAGCCGACCCGGCGCTGATCCGCAACCAGTTGAAGGTACGGGCCACGATCAATAACGCCCAAATCTTAAGCCAGTGGCACCAAGAGGGACGCACCCTGGAACAATTTACCTGGTCCTTTACCAACGGGCGTTCGATTCGCATGGAGCCGGTACCAGGGCTGCCCTTACCGGCCAAGACGCCCCTGTCCGAACAAGTGGCGACCGAATTTAAACGGGTCGGCTTTAAGTTTACCGGCCCGGTGGTGGTGATGTCGTACTTAACGGCGGTCGGGGTAATCAACGCCCGCCTTGCTTAGGCCTGGGGCGGTGGTCATTGACGGCCAAGTAGTTTACGGCACACAAAAAAGGAGCTAGGAGGGAATAACCCTGCTAGCTCCTTTTTGATTTGATTAGGTCCAGTAGATTAAAACGATCGTGACTAACTGGGCGAGGTTGGCGTAAACAAAGTTCCAATACTTTTCCCGGGTGGTGGGCAAGATGACCATGAACCAAGCGCCCAAGGAAATAATGAGGGCGAAAATGGTCGCCACGCTCAGCGGGTGGGAGAGAATGGCGGCGGCGTACAAAAGGCCGGTCACGCTTTCGAAGGGGACTAAGTGCTTAACGTTGGTGATAAAAAAGGGCCCGTAAAAAAACCAGATTGAACAGGCCAACGGCACAAAGTAACGGACGATCACCCAGGACATGAAGTGCGTCGAGGTAAAGGCGCAGGCAACCGGGATGGTTAAGGTGATGAGGATACCAAGGGTGACGAGCCTCAGCCCCCCGCGCAGGTCAATGTTCGGCAACTGGATTAAGACTAGGTAGGCCGGCAAGAGGATCAAGAGGGTCAAAAGGATCGGCGACTTGAGAAAGCCAATCCCAGCGAAGATTACGCTCAAGGCCAGGGGGACCAAGGACAGCTGGGAGGCGAAGTGGTGGTTAATCGCCAGGGTAATAGCGGCGCCGATGCATAATTCATATAAAAAAAGCGGGCCGAAATGGCTGGTGAAGTGGGTCCCGTCAACGCCGACCACGTAGGCGAAGGGGGCGTATGACCAGGTAATTAATTGAATGCAGATGGTCGGCAAAAGGTCTTGCCAATCGGTGGCGTGAACCTGCGCCTTGAGTTGATTCCACATTAGATTTACACGTCCTTTTCAGGTTTTGACATTGACCTTAGTATAACAAAGATTGCGAATCTTTAATTGAAAGTTAATAGAAAAATATGATATTATTGCCCCTGTTATGAAGCAATTCCCGATGGGGGGAGCCCAGTGCTCCGCTGCCTTGTAACCGCAAAACACTATGTTTAGAAAATGGGGGAATTATCACATGAAAGAACGACACTTATTCACGTCAGAATCCGTTTCCGAGGGGCACCCGGACAAGATCGCCGACCAGATCAGCGATGCCATCCTAGACGCCCTCTTAGAAAAGGACCCGGATGCCCGGGTGGCCGTTGAAACGTCCGTGACGACCGGGTTAGCCCTGGTCTTCGGGGAAATTTCGACCTCGGCCTACGTTGACATCCAACACGTGGTGCGTGAAACGATCAAAGAGATTGGTTACACGGACGGTAAGTACGGTTTTGACGGGGATAACTGCGCCGTCATCGTGGCACTGGATGAACAGTCCAAAGACATCGCCCAAGGGGTGGACGACTCCTTAGAAATCCGGGAGGGTCAAGTAGACCCACTCGACCAAATTGGGGCCGGAGACCAGGGGTTGATGTTTGGCTTTGCCACCGATGAAACGCCTGAATACATGCCGCTGCCACTAATCTTATCCCACAAGTTGATGCGGCGGATCGCCATCCTGCGCAAGGATAAGGTCATCAAGTACTTACGCCCGGACGCCAAGGCCGAAGTAACGGTGGAATACGATGCAGACGGCAAGCCGGTCCGGGTCGACACGGTGGTCTTATCGACCCAACACGACCCAGACGTTTCCTTGGAACAAATCCAAGCAGACGTTAAGGAACAGGTTATCAAGGCCGTGATTCCAGCTGAATACCTGGACGATCAAACCAAGTACTTCATTAACCCGACCGGCCGCTTCGTGATTGGTGGTCCGCAAGGGGACGCCGGGTTAACTGGACGTAAGATCATCGTCGATACTTACGGTGGGGCCGCTCACCACGGTGGGGGGGCCTTCTCCGGTAAGGACGCCACCAAGGTGGACCGTTCGGCTAGTTACGCCGCCCGCTACATCGCCAAGAACTTGGTTGCCGCTGGCTACGCAAAGAAGCTGGAAATCCAAGTTGCCTACGCGATTGGGGTGGCCAAGCCGGTTTCAATTTCGATTGACAACTTTGGTACCGGAACCAAGAGTGAAGAAGAAATGATCGCCGCCGTTCGTCAAGTCTTTGACCTCCGACCGGCTGGGATTATCAAGATGCTCGACTTACAACGGCCAATCTACAAGCAAACCGCTGCCTACGGTCATTTTGGCCGGACCGACATCGACTTGCCTTGGGAAAAGTTAGACAAGGTTGCGGAATTAAAGAAAATTTTGGGCTAATAACCAATGAAAAACGTGGCGGGGGTCATTTGTGACCTTCCCCACGTTTTTTTCTTTGCTTGACCGGTACGAAAAAAACGGGTACCCTATGATTAACAATTAAGAACCGTCTAGAGAGGTCAGTCACCGGCTGCAAGCTGACCCATGCGTTCGAAACCCGCTGGACTAAGTCCAAAAACCGAATCAAATTAAAAAAGCGTGAAGCTCGTCTTCAAATGGGGATGGTACCGCCTGCAAGGGTGCCCCAATTGAAGGCGGGCTTTTGTTTTAAGGAGAATGATTATGGCAGATAAAGAACGAATTGTGGTTAAGATTGGGACCTCCAGCCTAATCCAAGAAAACGGCCGGGTCAACCTAGCCTCCATCGACCGGTTAGCCTTTACCCTAGCTTGCGTTAACAACCAGGGATACCAACCGATCCTGGTTTCTTCCGGGGCCATCGGGGTGGGGTTAGCCAGTTTGGGCTTGACCAAGCGGCCGGCGGAAATCGCCCGCCAGCAGGCCTTAGCCTCGATTGGGCAAACCGAGTTGATGCGGATCTACTCCCAACGCTTCTTGGATTACCAAACTAAGGTCGGCCAGATCCTGATTACCCGGGACGTGTTGACCTTCCCGGTTAGCTTGCAACACGTAATCGACACCTTCGAGGTCCTCTTGGCCGATAAGGTAATCCCGATCGTCAACGAAAACGACCCGGTCGCCGTTGACGAACTCGATCACCACACCATGTTTTCGGACAACGACGAGTTATCGGCTCAGGTGGCCGTCAAGGTTGGCGCAAGCAAGCTGATTGTCTTGTCTGACATCGACGCCTTTTACGACGCCGATCCCCACCAAGACCCCGACGCCAAGGTGATTCGCCACGTCGAACAGCTGACGCCGGAAATGGAGGCGGCCGCCGGGGGCAGTGGCAGCGGCCTGGGAACCGGGGGGATGGTGACCAAGTTACGGGCGGCTAAGACGATGTTGGCTGCGGGTAAGCAGATGATTTTATGTAACGGTAAGGACCCGGCGATCATTAAGGACGTACTTGCCGGTAAGGAAATTGGAACTCGCTTTGGAAAGGGGAATTAACCATGACGATGATGGAAGAAATGGGCCAACGGGCCAAGGAAGCTAGTCAAGTAGTAGCGCAATTAACCACCAAGCAAAAAAACGACGCCTTACTCAAGATGGCCACGGCCTTACGGGCTGGCCAAGCAACGATCTTGGCGGCTAACGAGGCTGACCTCGCTAGTGCAAAGGAGATGCCGGCCAAGTTTGTCGACCGCTTACGCTTAACACCGCAACGAATCGACGACATGGCAACCGGCCTAGAAACCGTCGCTAACTTAGACGACCCGGTGGCCAAGATCGACCGCGGCTGGGTCAACTACGCCGGCTTAGAGATCATCCAACGGCGGGTGCCATTGGGGGTGGTGGGAATCATCTTTGAGGCCCGGCCAAACGTGACCGCCGACGCCACCGCCTTGAC
Organism: Limosilactobacillus fermentum; assembly: GCF_013394085.1. Classification (NCBI taxonomy): domain Bacteria; kingdom Bacillati; phylum Bacillota; class Bacilli; order Lactobacillales; family Lactobacillaceae; genus Limosilactobacillus; species Limosilactobacillus fermentum. Next base: position 1,428,850 of record NZ_CP040910.1, on the reverse strand, counting down.
CCTCAAGTCCGGCAACGCTGTGATCCTGCGTGGGGGCAAGGAAGCCGCCCGGTCTAACCAAGCGATCGTGGCGTGTTTGCAAGTGGCGCTGACGGAAAGCGGGTTGCCAAAGGATGCGGTTCAACTGGTGGAGGACCAAAGTCACGCGGTCGCCACGGAAATGATGCACCTCACCGGCTACATCGACGTCTTGATTCCCCGTGGGGGCAAGGGCTTGATCGCCCGGGTGTTGGAGACGGCGACCGTGCCGGTGATTGAAACCGGGGCCGGTAACTGCCACATTTACATCGACCAGAGCGCCGATTTGGCCGTGGCCGCACCGATCGTGGTCAACGCCAAGGTGCAACGCCCGTCCGTTTGCAACGCCGCCGAAAAGCTCTTGGTAAACCAGGCCGTGGCCGAAGAGCAGTTGCCAAGCCTGGTGGCCGCCCTGCGGGAACACGGGGTTGAGGTTCGCGGTGATGAGCGGGCCCGGGCGATCGTCAGTGACCTGGTACCGGCCACCGACGCCGATTGGGATACCGAATATAACGATTTAATCATGGCCGTCAAGGTGGTTGACGACCTGGATGAGGCCATCCAGTGGATTAACCAGCACTCGACCCACCACTCCGAGGCAATCATCACCAAGGACATGGAGCGGGGCCGGGCCTTCCAACAGCGGGTTGATTCGGCCTGCGTCTACGTTAACGCCTCGACGCGCTTCACCGACGGTAGTGAGTTTGGTTTTGGCGCCGAGATTGGGATCTCAACCCAAAAGCTTCACGCACGGGGCCCAATGGGGTTGGCCCAGTTAACGACGATCAAGTACCAGATCACCGGGGACGGTCAGATCCGGCAATAAGGCGTGTTGGTTGGGCGCCCCAATGGTGGGGAGTACCGCACTGAGGAGCTGAAATAGTTAGAAACCTTAAAGGGGCCAGGGGAAAGCACAGCTTTCTCCTGGCCCCTTACTATATTCACGAATGTTAGACAGAAAACGTGGTCAATAACCGCAGGCCTAGTGCCTAAGTACGGACGAAGAACGGTGCGGTCCGCACCAACCGTTCGTCCTAGCTTAGTCATACGACCTGCTTCGGAGGTTATTTTCCATTCTCCTTATTTAGTACCGCCGGGCCCGGGGCCGGTTTGACCGTGGGCGCGGGCGGCGACGCTTGGCCCGCTGAACGGAGCGGACCTGGTAGGGTAAGAAGCGGTGAAAGAGGGCGTCAAAAAAGGCGACCACGGTAATCCCTAGCGCCCAACCACCGATGACATCGGACAAGAAGTGGGCACCAACGTAGAGGCGCGAAAAGCCGATCAAAAGCGCAAAGACGACCGCCAACGTTGCCAGGGGGTGGCGGTACTTAGTCGGCCACTTGGTCCGCAAGATTAACAGGACTAAGCACCCCATCGTCAGGGCGCTCAGGGCCGCGTGGGCCGAGGGGAAGGACCAGCCACCGTAGTGCATCAAGACGTCGTTAGTTGGCCGCGGGCGCTGAAAAAGGGACTTGAGGTAGTGGTTAAGCCAAGAGCCGGTGGCGACCGTTAAGGCGACCTGGAGCCCGGCCCGCCAGCTAAAGCCGAGCAAAGCCACCAGGGTGACGAACCCGGCGATGATCGTGGTACCGGTGGAGTTGTAAGCTAGGGTGAGGTGGGTGAAAAAGGCGGTCCCCCAGTTAGTGCGGTGGGCGTTAACTAAAGAACGGAGCGCCGCATCGTTAGCGTTGAGGGCTGGTGCGTGGCTTCCCACCAGCCACGCACAGAGCAAAAAGATCACCAGGGCGCTGGCGCCAATGGTTAACGATAAAGACTTGTAATGGTTATTCAAAAGTTCCTCCAGAAGGGTGCGCATTTTTAACAAAGAAATTAAAAGGAGCGCCCACGTGTCAAAATTTATGGTATAGTGGTAACCATAATATCAGACCGGAAGGGGAAAAGTAACCCGGGGCGACCCTTAAAGAGACCACATGGGGCTGGAAATGTGGAGGGCAAGCCGGGTGAACTCACCCCGCTAAAGGGCGGTGAAACCAGTAGTCGTCCTCGTTTCCCGCGTTAAGGGGCTAAGGGCCACGGCAACGTGGAACGATGGGTGGTACCGCGGAGAAATTCGTCCCGTTTGTGTTAAGCACAACGGGGCGTTTTTTTGTCCCTTCCGGTTTAGTCACGCGAATTGATTGGAGGATTTGATCATGGCATACGATCACAAAGCGATTGAAAAGAAATGGCAACGCTACTGGAAGCAACACAAGACCTTTAAGGCCACTTTGGACAAGGACCAAAAGAAGTACTACGCCTTAGACATGTTCCCGTACCCGTCTGGTCAAGGGTTACACGTTGGTCACCCGGAAGGTTACACGGCCACCGACGTGATGTCACGGCTCAAGCGGATGCAGGGCTTCAACGTCTTACATCCGATGGGCTGGGACGCCTTTGGGCTACCGGCGGAACAATACGCCTTAAAGACCGGTCACAACCCGGCTGACTTCACTAACCAAAACGTTGACCACTTCCGCGACCAAATTCAATCACTTGGTTTTTCCTACGATTGGGACCGCGAAGTTAACACGACCGATCCGAACTACTACAAGTGGACCCAGTGGATCTTTGAGCAGCTCTACAAGAAGGGTTTAGCCTACGAAGATGAAATCATGGTTAACTGGGCACCCGACTTCATGGGCGGGACCGTGGTTGCCAACGAAGAAGTCGTCGATGGTAAGACCGAACGGGGTGGTTACCCAGTTTACCGGGTACCGATGCGTCAGTGGGTCTTAAAGATCACCGCTTACGCCGACCGTTTGATCGATGATTTGGACCTGGTTGACTGGCCGGAAAGCGTTAAGGAAATGCAACGCAACTGGATCGGCCGTTCAGAGGGGGCCAGCGTCAAGTTTAAGGTGGTTGGTCACGACGGGGTCGAAATTGAGGTCTTTACCACCCGGGCCGATACCCTCTTTGGTGCTTCCTACGTGGTGCTGGCACCGGAAAACGAACTGGTTGACCAACTGACGACGCCGGAACAAAAGGCCGCCGTTGACGCCTACAAGGAAGAGGCGTCCCGGCGTTCCGACCTGGAACGGACCGAGTTAAGCAAGGAAAAGACCGGGGTCTTCACCGGTGCCTACGTCATCAACCCGGTTAACGGCGAACAGTTACCAATCTGGACGGCCGACTACGTCTTGAACTCCTACGGGACCGGGGCGGTCATGGCGGTGCCATCCGGTGATCAACGGGACTTTGAGTTCGCCACTAAGTTTAACCTGCCAATCACGCCGGTGGTCGAAGGATTCAACGGGGAAGAGGCCTACACCGAAGATGGTGCCCACGTCAACTCCGGCTTCTTGGACGGCTTAAACATCAAGGAAGCCAAGGCCAAGATGGTGGAATGGCTGGAAGAACATGACTGCGGGGGCAAGAAGGTTAACTACCGGCTCCGTGACTGGATCTTCTCGCGCCAACGTTACTGGGGTGAACCGATCCCGGTTATCCACTGGGACGACGGCACGACTTCATTAGTACCGGAAGACGAGTTGCCGTTGCGCCTGCCGGAAACCGACAACATTGAACCGTCCGGGACCGGGGAAAGCCCGTTAGCTAACATCGAAGACTGGGTCAACGTCTACGATGAAAACGGCCGCCACGGGAAGCGGGAAACCAACACGATGCCACAGTGGGCCGGCTCTTCTTGGTACTGGCTGCGTTACACCGACCCGACCAACGACAAGGAGTTCGCTTCCAAAGAAGCCCTCGACTACTGGTCACCGGTTGACCTTTACGTGGGGGGAGCCGAACACGCCGTCTTACACCTCTTGTACGCCCGTTTCTGGCACAAGGTCCTCTACGACCTTGGCTTGGTACCAACTAAGGAACCGTTCATGAAGTTGGTTAACCAGGGGATGATCCTGGGCTCCAACCACGAAAAGATGTCCAAGTCCAAGGGCAACGTGGTGAACCCGGATGACATCGTCGACCAATACGGGGCCGATACCCTGCGCCTGTACGAAATGTTCATGGGACCGCTGGAAGAATCGGTGCCGTGGGATGAAAAGGGCCTGCACGGGTCCAACAAGTGGGTGCAACGGGTTTGGCGCCTCTTGATGGACGACAACAACCACCTACGCGACCGGGTGTCCACCTACAACGACGGTAAGTTGACCAAGGTCTACAACCAAACCGTTAAGAAGGTGACCGACGACTTTGAACGGATGCACTTTAACACCGCCATTTCCCAACTGATGGTCTTTGTCAACGAAGCTTACAAGGTTGACAACTTGCCGTTAGAGTACATGGAGGGCTTTGTTAAGATGATTGCGCCGTTGATGCCGCACCTGGCCGAAGAACTGTGGAGCCAATTCAACGAATCAGAAACCATCACTTACCAACCGTGGCCAACCTATGACGAAAAGGCCCTGGTGGAAGATGAGGTCGAAATGATCGTCCAGGTTAACGGGAAGGTCCGGGCCAAGATTAAGATGGCTAAGGACGCCGATAACAAGGACGTTGAAGACGCTGCCTTGGCTAACGAGCACGTTCACTCCTTTGTGGACGGCAAGGACGTCAAGAAGGTGATCGTGATTCCAAACCGGATCGTTAACATCGTCGTGAAGTAGGAAGTGCGACCCAATCTATTAAACGGGCCGTGGGCTAAGGATAGGACACAGGTTAGCGCGCCAGCGGTGTTCTGTGGCCAGACTTAGGCACTAGGCCTGTGATTGGGGAGTACGTTATTAGGAAGTGCGGACCAACCTATCAAACAGGCCGTGGGCTAAGGGTAAGACGCAGGTTAGCGCGGCACGCGGTGTTCTGTGTCTGGACTTAGGCACTAGGCCTGTGGTTGGGGAGCACGTTATCTTTGGGAGTGTGACCCAACCTCCTCGACGGGCCGTTTGACTAAGCTAGGGCAAGGGTTGATGCGGAAAGCATCGTTCCTTGACCGTACTTAGGCACTAGGCCCGTGGTTGGGGAGCACGTTATCTGTCTAACATTCGAACACACGGTAAGAGGCTGGGAAAACTCGTAGTTTTTCCAACCTTTTCTTCATTTGGTAATTAAAATGGAACTAACAACCTATCCAGCCGTCATTAAAAAAACATCGCAGGGCTATACCATCCACTTTCCGGACCTACCGGATGCCGACGTGGTGGACGAAGACCTTGACCGAGCCCGCCTGCGGGCAACCATTGGTCTAGCGATAATCATTAGCGACCTACAAAGCCACCGCGAACCGGTCCCCGCGCCGAGCGACCAACGGGAAATAAGTGAGCAGTACCGGGACTTTCACGTGGAACTTATCACCACTGATTTAGATAAGTATTGATAAGCTAAGTGGGGGACAAAGAGGAGCGGTAGTTAAAAGGGTTTGCGACCCCCATTAAATAAGGCTAGAATAAGGGGAATTGTAATTTTTTAAAAATCGAGGAAAGAAAGATATGGATTCACGTAATCAACCGGGGGCTTCTTCCGCCTCCCTTGACGATTCGCGGCGCAAAATGATCTCCGGTTCTGCATGGATGACGGCGGGCTCGATCCTCTCCCGGATTTTGGGTGCCATCTACATCATCCCGTGGGTGACTTGGATGGGGGCCTATTCCAACCAGGCCAACGCCCTCTTTGCTAAGGGGTATAACATCTACAGCCTCTTTTTGATGGTCGCAACGGCCGGGATCCCCTCGGCGATTTCCAAGATGGTGGCCCACTACAACGGGATTAACCAGTACGGGGTCTCCCGCCGCTTGTACCACTCGGGGATGTACGTCTCGGTGGCGATGGGGCTGGTCTGCTCGATCCTGATGTTTTTCGGGGCCTCCCTGCTTGATGGGGGCGACCCGGATGTAATTCCGGTCATTCAGTCGCTAGCCTGGGCGGTCCTCGTGATCCCCGGCATGAGCATCACCCGGGGCTTTTTGCAGGGGTACAACTGGATGGCCCCTTCCGCCATGTCGCAGTTTGTGGAACAACTGTTGCGGGTCATCTACATGCTGCTGGCCACCTTCGTGATCATGGAGATGGGCAGTGGTAACTGGGTCAAAGCCGTTACCCAATCGACCTTTGCCGCCTTCATCGGGGCGTTGGGGTCAATTGTCTTGTTAGCCTACTCCTTTTTACGGCGCAAGCGCGAGATGGACGCCCTGGTGAGCCAGGGTGAAGTGGCGACGGGGGTGTCGACCCGGCGGTTAATTGGTGAAATTATTTACCAGTCAATTCCCTTTATCGTGATTGAATCCGGGATCACCCTGTTTCAATTGATTGACCAGTACACCTTCTTTGACATCATGAAGTGGTTTGGCAACTACAGCGCCTACCAACTCAACACGGTTTACGCCCTGTTCTCCTTTAACGCCAACAAGCTGTACATGATTATTATCTCCTTAGCTTCTGCCATGGCCGCCACGGCGATCCCGCTGTTGGCCGAGGCCCGGGCTAAAAATGACATTCAAGACATGCGGCGCCAAATTGAAAACGCCCTGCTGCTCTTTTACTTCATCATGGTACCGGCGGCCCTAGGGTTAGCGGCGGTGGCCCAACAGATTTACACGGTCTTTTACCGCTACGACGCGGCCGGCATCACGGTGTTGCAGTTTGCCGCCTTCATGTCGATTCCGTACGGGATGTACACGGTTGGGGCGGCCATGATGCAGGGGATCTCCGAAAACAAGAAGATGATGCGCTTCTTGTTCGTGGGGATCATCATTAAGTTTATCGTGCAAGTTCCCGCCATCTGGCTCTTTAAGGGGCTGGGGCCCCTGCTGGCAACGGCGGTGGCGATGCTGTTTATCAACTACTGCATCCTGCACTCCTTTAACCGGGAGTTCACCTTGCACTTCAACGAGATGGCCCAGCCAACCAACCAGATCCTCGCCTTTTCCTTGATCATGTTTGCCGTGGTCAAAGTGGTGATGCTCTTGTTGGGGCTGGTGGTTAGTCCGTACGGGCGCTTCAACGCCTTTTTCACCCTGGTAATCGGGGTGGTCATCGGTGGTGGGGTCTTTGCCTACCTGGCCCTTAAGTACCGCTTGGTTGATACCCTACTCGGTGATCGCTTCGCCGGCCTGCGAACTCGTTTCCATATTAAATAAAGAAAACTCCCGCCGCTCGGGTTTCGAGCTGGGCGGGAGTTTTTCTATAGGTCGGCTAAAACGGACTGGTAAAGGTTAGCCATGTTGGCGATGATTTGTTGACCGGCCTCGCTTAGCTTAGTGGCGTTGGGAAAATCGTGCGGGTCACGGTAGAGGGCCTTGGTGTGGTCGCCTTCTGCCACCAGTAACAGTTTAATTGGTAACTCAAAGGCGACCTGGTCGTCTTCTTGCATCAACAGGGTACCAACCTTGGGGTTACCAAAAATCAAGAGGACGGTGGGTTTCAGTGTTAGGCCGACGTTTTGGGCTTCTGCAGCCTGGTCGATGGCGGCAAAGATTTTAAAGCCCCGTTGGTGGAGGCGGTCCTCAATGGCTTGTTGTGCGGTAGGCAGCGGGCTGGTCAAGTGAACTTCTTTTAACATCTTAATTCCCCCCCTAAAAAACCAATGTGGTGGGTAGCCGGGCCTTGTTCAACCTTTTTCATGAAGGAGGGCAAAGCCGTTGCAATTTGGGTGGGTAAAACAATGTATTGGTCTTTGGCAATCTGATCGGCGATGGCGGAGTGGGCGTAAACGGCGGCTAAGACGGCCTGGTCGCCAGCCTCCTTAAACTGGGCGCAAAAGCCACCAACCATCCCGGCCAGGGTGTCGCCCATCCCGCCAACCGCTTGGGCCGCCGAACCGATTGGCAAGCGGAAGGTGCCGTTGGCAGTGTAGATTTCGGTGTGGTGGCGCTTCAAAACGACGGTTCCCCCCAGTTTTTCTTGGGCCGCTTGGTTAAGGGCTTCTGCTTGGTCCTTGATTGGGATACCGGAGAGGCGTTGCCATTCCATTTGGTGGGGGGTGAAGACTAGGTGACCGGCCGGCGCCGCTAGTTGGTGGGTGGCCATTAGGGTAATGGCCGATCCGTCAATCACCACGGTTTGGGTGGGCTTGGTATTTGCAAAAACGGTCTTTAACACCGCAAGACTTTGCTCCTCTTCCCCCAAGCCCGGGCCAACGACAATCGTATCGACGCCGTTAAGCATTTCAAGCAGGGCGGCTTGGTTGGAAAAATCAATCACCATCGCTTCGGGAAGCCGGGCGTGCAAGGCGGTCCGGTTGACCAGGTCGCAGGCGACCGTTACCAGGCCGGCCCCGGCGTTGACGGCGGCCGTGGCGGCCATGATGATCGCCCCGCCAAACTGGTGGTTGCCCCCAACCAAGAGGACCTTGCCAAAGGTGCCCTTAAAGCTTTCCTGGGGCCGGGTGGTGATCACATCTTGTAGTATCTGTTCAGTTAAATCCTTCATTTAAATTCCCCCTCGGCTGAAAACGAATTCAGGGGGACCATTTTAGTCCCCGTTAGCTTTATGGTATCATTATCTGTAACAAAGTGAACATGATGGAGGGTAAAAAAATGACCGATTGGTTAAAAGAAGCTAACGCACAAAGGGAAGATTACCTAACCGACCTGATCTCCTTGATGAAAATCGAAAGCGTCAGGGATGACGAACAGGCGACCGCCGACTACCCACTGGGACCCGGCCCGGCCCAAGCCCTAGCCGCCTTTTTAGAAATGGCCGATCAAGACGGTTTCCGGACCAGAAACATCGATAACCTGGTGGGCTACGCCGAGTGGGGGGAGGGTGATGAAACCCTTGCCATCTTAGCCCACTTGGATGTGATGCCGGCCGGCAACGGTTGGGACACCGATCCCTTTGACCCGGTGATCAAAGACGGTAACCTGATTGGCCGCGGTGCTTCTGACGATAAGGGGCCGGGGATGGCCGCCTACTACGCCTTGAAGACCTTAAAGGACCAGGGGGTTCACTTCAACAAGAAGGTTCGTTTCATCGTCGGGACCGACGAAGAGGCCGATTGGACCGGGATGCACCGTTACTTCGAGGTTGAACCGGCGCCGACCTTTGGTTTCTCACCGGACGCCGAGTTCCCGGTGATCAACGGGGAAAAGGGCCAGGTTTCAATGCTCTTGGACCTGCCGGGAGGCAACGGCGATGGCGACCTGCTGAAGTCCTTTGACGCCGGGCTGCGCTTCAACATGGTACCCCGGGAAGCAACGGCGGTCGTGGAAGTCGCCGACAACGAGGACCTGGTCACCCGCTTCACGGCCTTTTTAGACGAAAACCCGGTTACCGGATCCATCGAGGTTGAACCCGACGGCGCCCACATTGAAGTGATCGGTAAGGCCGCCCACGGAATGGAACCGGAAAAGGGGATTAACGCCGCCACTTACCTGGCCACCTTCTTAAAGCAGCTCCGGCTCGGCGGGTTTGCCAAGGATTTTGTCGCTTACGTGGCCGACTACTTACACTTAGACACCCGGATGGATAAGTTTAACGCCGCCTTTAGCGACCCGGTAATGGGGGAAATGACGATGAACGCGGGGCTCTTGAGTTTTGATCAACAAACCGGCGCCCACATTGACATGAACTTCCGCTACCCTAAGGGGATTACCCCGGATGAAATCAAAGCGGCGGTGGCGAAGGTGGCCGAACCGCTACACTTCACCGTTACCTACCAAGACGGGGAAGTTCCCCACTACGTTGACCCGGCCGACCCGCTGGTGCAAACCCTGATGAAGGCCTACATTCACCAGACCGGCGATCAGGGGGCCCAGCCAGAAGTGGTCGGCGGCGGGACGTACGGCCGCCTGATGAAGCGCGGGGTTGCCTTTGGTGCTTTGATGCCGACCACGACCAACACCATGCACCAGGCCAACGAATTCCAACCGGTCAACGACCTGATCATATCAATGGCAATCTACATGGAAGCCATTCACGACCTGGTCACTGATTAGGGAACGGTTTCATTGTACGGTTTACCGTGGTAAAATAAACACAAGGACGGATGATGTAATCACTTGGAGGTGATTCTATATGGTAGAATACAAAAATGTAATGGTCGGGGTTGATGGTTCAAAGCAATCCCAAGTGGCTTTTGAAAAGGGGTTGCACGTGGCAAAGGAAAACGGCGCCACCTTGCACCTGGTGAGCGTAATTAACGGGGAACAGTACCCGAGCGGTTCAACCTTAGGCTACGGCTTCGTGGACCGCGGCCTTTACGACGACGCCACCAAGAAGATGACGGACGTTTTAACCAAGATGAAAGAAGAAGCGGTTGCGGCGGGCGTAACGGATGTGCACACGGACGTGATGATCGGTAACGCCAAGGTGGAACTGACCGAGTCCTACCCAAAGGACAACCACATCGACCTGATCGTGATCGGGGCTTCTGGGCTCAACGTGATCGGGCGGATGATTGTCGGCTCGACGGCGGCCTACGTGGTACGCCAGGCCCCGTGCGACGTCACGGTGGTCAAGACCGACAGTGAAAATAAGCCGATTAGCGTTAAGCGGGCCTCTTATCCGGAACTGTAAGCGCTAAAGACCGCACCCTCCCTCAAACTTTAAGGGCGGTGCGGTCTTTTTTTCTCTCAATTTTCACAGTTAACCTGTTATAATTAACCTTACTAACAGATCGCTTGATAAGAATGAGGACCTACATGGAAAAGACCCAGAAGTTAATTTGGGGGGCGCTGGCCGCCGTGGCAGTGATTGGTGGCTTGGGCGCTAGCGGCTACTACCACCACTCCCACTTTAACAAGAACGTGACCATCAACGGGGTGAAGGTCGGTGGCCTGACTAGTGAAGCAGCTTACCAAAAGCTCGCCTCCCAAAAACGTAGCAACGACGTTTACCTGAACGGTAAAAAAATCTACGAGGGAACCAGCACCTCGTCTGGCTACACCAGCGCCGACAAGGCCAAGGTAACCAAGGCCTTAAAGGAACAGGCCACCATCTTGCCGTCAGCGAAAAAGACTAACTACAAGTTGACCCCGTCGGAGTTGGATACCAGCCAACTTTCGGCCATGAAGAAGGCAATTAAGGTGGCGGTTGATAAGTTAAACCAAAACCGGGTGATGGCCGTGGACGCCAAGGCGGTTTGGAAGGATAACAAGGTAACGGTCACCAGCCCCAAGAAAGGGACCGCTTACGATACATCCAAGATTCAAGCCGAATTGAGTAACCAATTGGCCGCCGATTCGATCCAGCTGACCGCAAAGGTGAAGACGCCATTGACTAAAAACAGCGCCGCGGTCAAAAAGGAAGTAGCGGCCTTAAAGAAGCTCAGCAACAAGAAGATCACCTATAAGGTTGAAAACAAGTCCTACACCCTGACTAGTGACGATATCATCACCAAGGCAACCTATCAAAACGGGCAGTACCAGTTTGATACCGCCGCCCTTGATCAGGAGATTGCCAAGATCAACAAGGCCCAGTCGACGCTCGGCAAGTCCTTTAAGTTTAAGACCCACGCCGGCAACACAATTACGACCAGTGCCCAAGGGTCCTACGGTTGGCGGATTAGCACGACTAAGGCCACCAAGACCTTGACGGACGCCCTGCTGAAGGGGACGACCAGCGTTAGTGCGAAGGCCGACGTTTACGGAATCGGCTACAACACCGGTGGGGTCGGCTACGGGACCACCAGTAACAACGGCATCGGTGATACCTACGCCGAAGTTTCGATCTCAGCCCAAACGGCCTGGTTCTACAAGGATGGTAAGCTGGTCTACAGTGCAAGGGTGGTAACTGGTAAGCAATCCAGTGGCGATGATACGCCAACCGGGGTTTACTACATCATGTACAAGCAGCGCAATACGACCCTACGCGGGATTGGCGATACCGGGAAGGCTTACGCCTCGCCAGTTTCTTACTGGGCACCGTTTACCGAATCCGGCTGTGGTTTCCACGATGCTTCCTGGCGGACCGACTGGTCGACAACCGCCTACGTCAACAACGGGTCCAACGGGTGTGTCAACATGCACACTTATGACGCCCCAAACGCCTTCAATGACTTGTCGGTTGACGAACCGGTGGTAATTTATTAGTTTAATGAAAAAACGCTCGGCAAAAATGGCCGGGCGTTTTTCGTTAACCTCCCCAATTCTTGCGTATTTAAGGGTGAAGGAGGGATTTTGATGAAGAAGTTGATGACAGTCACCACCCTGATCGCAGCCCTAGCGTTGCCAATGACGGCTAAGGCGGCGACTAATCAAGGGTGGACACAAGAAGAACAGGCCCGTTACCTAGCGGGAGTCAAGTTGGCCGGGGAGGATTTACTGACCGGTGAGCACCACCAGCCAACCGATCCGGTGGAATTAGCCGGTTACCAGGAGGGATTAACGAGAGGCCAGCAGTGGCTTGCCGACCACCCGGTTAGGGAGGCGCCGGCCGCTAGTTCAACCTCTACGTCACAAGTAACGAGCGCAGCGTCAAGTACGGAACCAACGGAAGCGACCAGCGCACCAAGTGATAGCGGGGATGAACAGGCAGCACCGGCGGAATCGCTCAGCGACGGGAGCGCAGTGGCTAGCCAAGCCGAGGCAACGGTCACCCCGGCGGCCGATTACCACGAACGCTACGCTCCCTTGCCCCCGACAATCAGCCAGCGTCAATTCATTAACCAGGTGGCACCGGCCGCCGTCAAAATCGGTCAGGAATACGATCTCTACCCGTCGGTGATGATTGCCCAAGCGGCCCTGGAATCTAACTGGGGCAACAGTGACCTGAGCCGGTTACACCATAACCTCTTTGGTATCAAGGGAACCGGGGTGGTAATGCCGACCACGGAAAACCTGGGCGGTCAAGACGTGACGATTACGGCCGGCTTTAAGAGCTACGCCGACGTCAGCGCTAGCTTTGCCGACTACGCTAAGGTGCTAAACCAGGGGCTTTACCGGGGTGTCCACCGGTCAACTACTAACAGCTACCGCCAGGCGACGGCTGCTTTAACCGGGACCTACGCGACCGACCCTAATTACCAGGCCAAGCTCAACCAACTGATTGAGGCTTACCAACTTGACCAGTATGACCAACAGGGGGCGTCGCCAACGTCAACCAGCCAAGCACAAGCAGCTGAAGTCACGACGGCGCCCCTAAGCTCCGCCGCCACCAGTTCAGTTGCAGCTTCACCGGCCAACACCAAGGAGACCGCCAGTCCGGTAAAGGCTGGCGGGGTCCCGTGGCCGGTGCCAGTGGCCGGTGGTGCCGGTTCGGTGGGGTTGCTCGCCTGGTTGCGGAAATTAGTGACCAAATAAAAAGTCGTTGGGCGAAAAAGATCGCTCAACGACTTTTGTTTAAGCTTTGAATGTTAGGAAGGTGCCGTGCCCTGCCAATGGTTGGTCCGCACTTCTAATTTATCGAATTTCTTTTAAGCGGTCATCAATCATTGCCAGAACGGTGGCCACGTTTTGTTCGTCCTCTAAGTTGTACTTATCAAGGTCGATCTTCATCTTCGGCGAGGCATCGTAATCTTGGTACCATTGCTTGTAGGCCGACCACATCTTGTAGTAGTAATCCTTTAACTCGGGGTTGGCGTCGATTTGTTCGTAATCGCGGCCCCGTTTTTTGATCCGGTAGAGGATCGTGTCAAAGTTGGTTTCCGAATAAACCATCAGGTCCGGCGCCTTCTTGGGCAGCCGTTCGAGGTCGTTCATCATGTTATCGAGCAAGGAGAGGTAAACCCCCAGTTCGGTATCGGTGATGTTTCCCTCGGCGTTGTTTTCCCGGGTGAAGAGGGCGTCTTCGTAAATTGAGCGGTCCAAGACGTTGTTGTCGTCGGACAGGGCCTGCTTGATCATGGAAAAGCGCTTGTTTAAAAAGTAGATTTGCAACAAGAAACCGTACTGCTTAGGATCCTTGTAGTAGAGGGGGAGGACGGGATTTTCCCCCACGGGTTCAAAAAAGGCCTTCGTGTTTAAGTGTTCGGCAATTTTGGCGGTGAGGGTGGTCTTGCCAACCCCGATCATTCCTGCTGTGATAATCACCATGATGACTCCCCTTTAAAATTTTTTCGTAACGAAACAATTCTACTACAAAAGCTCGGGCTTGCCCATCATTAAATAATTGAGGATAATGAAATTAACGGGCAACCCCTTTGCCCAGAAGGGAACAAGAAAATGGAACTAATGACACAAGAACAAATCCGGGCGCAACTAGCCGTCAGCAAACAACAGGGGAGTTTGGTGGAGGTCCACGATTTTGACGAGGCTGGCGAGACCTTTGACGTCGGCTTTGTGTTGGCCGTCGACGAATTGTTTGTCCTCTTACTCGGGATCGATTGGGACGGTAAGATCAACGGTTTAACGGCGGTCCGGCTGGCCTCCATTCACCGGGTCCGGAGCCAAACTGATTACTTAACGACCGTTTCGCTCAAGTGCAAGGTCGCCCAGGAAAATGGTTACTTTGACCTGTGGCACCTACAAGATTTCTTGCACGATCACGATTACCAGGGAAAAAACATCTTGCGCACCCTGCTAACTGACTCCTATCAAAATGACTTGCCGCTGGTGATTGGAACCAAAAAGTACAAGGGGGGCGACGATTTTACCGGGGTGATTAGCGACCTGGGGACGATTAAGCTAACCCTCCACTACTTCAACTCCCACGACTTATCTTCTTTATGGGAGTACGAAATCTTGCTGGCCCAGATCGACTACGTAAGGGTGCGCGGGACGCAAACCGCCACCGCCCGCAAGGTTTTGGATCAGGTTTTCCACCAGGAATAAGCAAGAGGAATGGTCAGAACACTAAAAATTTAGTAAACTGTTTTATTAAGATCAACAACAAGAAGGAACAGTCATGGCAAATAAAATCACCATCCGCGACCTCGCCAAGCAAGCGGGGGTTTCGGTCACCACGGTCTCCCAGATCCTAAACGGGAAGGGCCAGCGCTTTAGCGAACAAACCAGGGAAAAAGTGCTCACCCTTAAAAAACAGCTGAACTACGTCCCGGACTTTAACGCCCGCAACCTAATCATGCGCTCATCGAAGACGATCGGGGTCTTGTTACCAAACATTGCCAACCCCTTCTTCGCCGCCTTTGTCAAGGGAATCCAAAAGGCAACGCGTCAGGCGGGCTTTATGCCGCTGATCTTTTCGGCCGACCACGAAGAAGACCAGGAACGCTACTACCTACAGCGGCTGGTGGAGCGCTCCGTTGACGGCCTGATCATCGCCTCGGCTTCGGTAACGACCCAGACGATCGACGAGATTTTAAAGCCCCTCCAGGTACCCTACCTACTCTTTGACCAAAACGACACCCCGGACGGCGACCGGATTGAAGTCGATAACGACCAGGGGGGCTACCTAGTTGCCAAGCACTTGGCTAAGGAAGGGCACCAAAAGATCACGCTGCTCTTCCCTAAGAACGTTAAAAATATTGAGGAGCGCCAGCACGGCTTTGTCCGCGGGCTTGCCGAAGAGGGGATCGACTTTGACCCGGCTAGCCAGGTAGTTTATGGCACCCTCACCAAGCAGGGGGGCTACGAGGCCACCGACGCCGTTTTAGCGACCAAGCCGACGGCGGTCTTTGCCGCGAACGATGAAATGGCGCTTGGCCTGTACCGGGGACTGGCCGAGCGGGGGGTCAAGGTCCCCGATGACATATCGGTGGTCGGCTTTGACGGGATTGACTTAGACCGCTACGTCACCCCGCAACTGACGACGGTGGCCCAGCCAATTGAGGAACTGGGGGAAAAGGCCAGCGCCCTTTTGCTCAGCCGAATTAGTAACCCGCAGGCGCCAACCCAGCAAATTAGCTTACCCGTCGAACTAGTGGTGCGGTCGTCAACGGCAGCCGTTAAGTAAAAAAGGGGGGCGTCAACGATGGACGAGACAAGGCCGGCCCTGCCCAAGCGGGTCCTGATCATGGTGTTACTGGCGGTTTCGATTCAGATTCCACCAATTTTTGAACTACTGGTTAAGCAGAATATGTACAGTCATCCCTCGGTGGCAACCAGGTGGCTGGTCGTTGACTTAGTGGTCTTTGTCGCCATTATCGTTTGGGCGACCCACCTGTTTTACAAGTACCGCCGGTGGACACCAAGGCCCCAAGGGGTGGGTAGCCGGCTCGGTTGGTTAATCGGGGGCTACCTGGTGATGATTGCCGGCGAAGACGTGTTGGCGATTTTAAACCAGGCCCTCTACCACCAGAGCCAGACGACCAATAACCAAACGATCGCCAACCTGATGGGAAGCTCGTCTTTAATGATGATGTTGGTGGCCGGCTCCGGGATTTTACTGTCGCCGGTGGCCGAGGAGCTGATCTTTCGGGGCGTCTTAATGAACCTGTTTTTCAAAGACGATGCGGTTTGGCCGCCAATTTTGTTATCCGGGGTTGTTTTTACCCTGGAGCACGCCAGCACGACGCCGGTTTCGTATTTGATTTACTTCTTTATGGGGGCCGTCTTTGCCTTTGTTTACCGCAAGACCGGTCACCTAAGCAACGTCATCGCCCTCCACATGCTCAATAACATCGTGGCGATGGCGGTCTTGCTCAACGCACGATAAATACAATTTAGAAGGGGCTGGGAAAAGCGTTTTTCCTAGCCTCTTACTGTATTCCCAAATGTTAGACAGAAAACGTAGTCGATAACCGCAGGCCTACCTTGGGGGTTATTGACCACCTACCTTAATTTCTTCCCGGGAGTTCTCGTTGATTAGAAAATGCGGTATGATGGATAAGCACGAAGAAAACGAACAAAATAAAGAGAAAAGGTGATTGAATGGGGCAAATTCGAATTAATAACATGGTTTTTCACACTTATAACGGGGTCTTTGCCGAAGAAAAGCGGATGGGGCAACGCCTAGAGGTTGACCTCGATATGTCTTACCCGATTGAAACGGCGGTGCAACATGACGAATTGACCGAAACGGTTTCTTACGCCGACGTTTACGACACGACCAAGGAGTTTTTGGAAGGCCACCAGTTTAACCTAATTGAAAGCGCCGCTAATGGGTTATTAAAGACTTTACAGACCCAGTACCCAGCCCTGGGGACAATTACGGTGCGAATTCGCAAGTATGCGGTGCCAATTGCCGGCGTCTTTGATAACATTGAAATTGAGGTGACGGGGAGGGCGTCCGATGTGGACTAAGGCCTACTTGAGCATTGGTACTAACATGGGGGACCGCCTGGCTAACTTAAAGCAAGCGGTGCGGTTGTTAGAGCGGCGCCCGGAGATCGAGGTAACCAGCATTTCGTCGGTTTACGAGACGGCCCCGGTCGGTGGGGTGGTCCAAGCAAACTTCCTCAACATTGCCGTGGGCCTGTCCACTAACTTAAGCGCCCGGGACCTGTTGGCCTGGCTACACGTCATTGAACAAAGCCTTCACCGGCGGCGTTTAATCCACTGGGGCCCGCGGACGATCGACTTAGACATCGTTTTGTATGGGTGCACACGGTTAACCAGCCCCACCCTGAAGATTCCCCACCTGGAAATGGCCAACCGGCGCTTTGTCCTGGTGCCCCTGCAAGAAATCATGCCTGGCAAGGAACAGGAATATTGGCACCTAGCCCAACTAATCAGGGACACCCCGGACCGGGAGTGGCTTACCCAACGAATTAAGAAAGAGGAAGTAGCAGAATGGATCAAGAAAAATTAATCAAGGCCACCAAGATGATGATTGAGGCCTTTGGTGAAGACCCTGACCGCGAAGGCCTACGGGAGACCCCGGAGCGGGTGGCGAAGATGTACGCGGAAATCTTTTCCTCCCTGGATGCTAAGCGCCCGGAAGCCGTCACCAACTACAAGGTTTTTCACGTGGCAGACACCCCGGAAATGGTGGCGATCCAAGAGATTCCCTTCTATTCGATGTGTGAACACCACCTCTTGCCCTTCTTCGGCACGGTCAGCGTTGCCTACGTACCGAAAAACGGCCGCGTGATTGGCCTGTCCAAGATCCCGCGCTTAGTTGACTTTGTCAGCCACAAGCCGGGGATGCAAGAGCGGGTCACCACCGAACTAGTCCAGGAGCTGACCCGCCTGCTAGATCCCGCCGGGGTGGCGGTGGTGGTGGCCGCCCGCCACATGTGCATGGAAATGCGGGGGGTGACCAAGGCCGGCCAGTTTACCTACACCAGTCACTTTACCGGCGCCTTTTTTGACCAACCCAACCTGAAACAAGAATTCCTAGACCAAGTGAGGGGACGACCATGAGTGAATACCAAGAGATTATTGACCGGCTACCCAAGCAAATGCTGGCCGGCGAAGACAACCGTTTAGAAATTTTGCACCAGGTATTAGACGCCCTGGGCCACCCGGAGCACCAATACCAAATTATTCACGTCGCCGGCACCAACGGTAAGGGCTCGACCGGGTCCTTAGTGGCCCGGTTTTTGATCACCAGCGGCTACAAGGTGGGCCACTTCAACTCGCCGGCAATGATTAGCGACCGCGAACAGGTCCTGGTCAACGGGAACCTGATTAGCAAGGACGACTTTGTGACGACCTTTAAAAAGATTCTCTGCGCCCTACCTGACTACATGACCGAACAGGACCTAACCATCTTTGAATGGTGGACGGTCGTGATGCTCCAATACTTTGCCGACCAAGCGGTTGACTGGGCAGTGATCGAGTGCGGGCTGGGCGGCCAAGACGACGCCACCAACGTAATTGATGCCCCCGCCCTGGCGGTAATCACCCACCTGGCCCTGGATCACACCCAAATTTTGGGGTCCAAGATTGAAGACATCGCCAAGGCCAAGGCCGGCATCATTAAGTACCAAACCCGCGCCCTAGTGGTGGCGCCTAACCAGCCAGAAGCGGCCAAGGAGATCCTGGCCCAACGCGCTCAGGAAGCCGACGTACCGCTAGTGGAAGCGGCCAGCCGGGTCCAGGTCAAACTTGCGGACGGGACCGCCAAGGTAAAGATGGGGGAAGAACAGTTCACCTGCCCGTGCAACCTTCATGGCCACTACCAAACGGAGAACCTAACGACGGCGCTGGCCATAGTGGAACAGTTACGGCAAGGCGGGGTCACCATTGACCAGACCATGCTGGAGAAGGTCTTGCAACGGGTCACCTTCCCGGGGCGGATGGAAGCAATTGACCACGACCCGCTCGTGATCCTAGACGGCGCCCACAACCCGGATGCGGCTAAGCAAATGGTGGCGACCATCCAAGAGGACTTTGCTGACCGCCCGGTAACGATGGTGCTGGGCTTTTTGGCCGACAAGGACGTTGAACGGATGGTGACCATGTACCAGCAGGTTGCCGACCACCTGATCTTTACCACCCCGGATAACCACGGGCGGGCGATGGACAGTTGGCCGCTAGCAACGGCAATGGGTCACGAATGGGCGCCCGACGCCCGCGAAGCCCTGGAATTGGCTCGTGAACTAACGCCGACCAACGGGGTAATTATCGTCACCGGCTCATTTTACCTAATCAAGGAATTAGAAGAGGGGCTCAATGATGAAAGTTTGGATCGCTAGCCACAACCAGGGCAAGGTTGCCGAGCTGGCCATGATCCTTTCCAGCAGTGGTATTGATGCCGCCCCGGCGCCCAAGCTAGCTCAGCCAATGCCTGCCGAGGGGGTCGCGTCCTACCTAGACAACGCCCGGCAAAAGGCCCGCTTTGTTAGCCAAGTCATGCCGGGTGAGTACGTCTTAGCCGACGACTCGGGACTGACTTTAGCAGCTTGCCCGGGTCAATTGGGGATCCGGACCGCTCGCGAACTGGACGAACACGGCGGCGACCGGCTACAAACCGTCCTCGCGATGGTGGCCGGTCGTGACCGGGAATTTACGATGGAAACCTGGGTCAGTCTCTTTCGTGACGGCCAGGAAGTGGCGGTGGGCCACGGTTGCTTAACCGGCACCTTAGCGGCCACTCCCCAGGGCGACGATGACCGGGGCTTTGACCGCTTATTAATTCCGGCGGGACAAACAAAGCCGCTGGCGCTATTGCCAACGGCGGAGTGGTTAAAAGAGGCGCACCGTTCCCGGGCGGCGCGGGACCTGATGGAACAACTAAAGGAGAAGAGAATTGAAGATTTCAATTAAGATGCCAACCACCACGGACGCCTTTAACCAGGCGGTGCTAGCGCAACTGGCCACGGTGGAAGAACAGCGCTTTTTGTTTTGGCAAGTCGACCAAGCACAGCAGGGCGCCGTTATTGAATTAATCGAACGTTTAGACGTCCCGTTTGCTAGCCAAGCAGACGGGATCGCCCTAATGGTCAAGCAGGCCGCCTTACCAGTGTTGGTCAAGTGGGCTAAGCAAGCCTGGCCAGCCGATGACGAACTCCAAAGCTCCTTAGAGGCGCTCACTAAGGAAACGGCGATCTTATGGCGGGCCGGTCGGTTCACCTTTAACGTCACCGCCCACCCCTTGGTTTACGGGATCTTAAACGTGACGCCGGACTCCTTTTATGACGGCGGACGCTACCAAGCAACCGACGACGTCAAGGCCCACATCGATCAGATGGTCAAGGATGGCGCCGACATCATTGAGGTTGGTGGCCAAACGACCAAGCCCGGTGGCTTTGTGGAAGTAAGTCCCGACGAAGAAATCAAGCGGATCACCCCGGCCATCGAGTACTTAAAGGCTAACTACCCGGCGGTGGCAATTGCCGTGGATACCTACAAGTACCCGGTCATGCAAGCGGCCGTGGAACTAGGGGTGGACATCATTAACGACGTCAACGCTTTTTTGGATGACGATCAGAAGTTAACCCTGCTAAAAGATAGCCAGGTTGGCCTGGTGACGATGCACTCGAGCCGGGAACACGAATACGAAAACCTGACGGTGGCGATGAAGCACTTCTTCGAGGAGAACCTGGCGATGCTAGAAAAGGCCGGTATCGACCGGGAGCGGGTTCTTTTGGATCAGGGGATTGGCTACTCCAAGGTTGCCGACGGGGAACAAGACTACGCCATGATGCGCAACCTCGACCAGTTCAACTATTTGAAGCGGCCGATGATCGTGGCGATCTCGCGCAAGGGCTTTGGTAAGCAACTCTTTGGTCTGGCCAAAGACGATCGCCTAGACGTGACCCTAATTGCCGAAAGTTACATGTACCTGCACGGCGGGCGGGTGCTACGGGTCCACGACGTCAAGGAGACCAAGCAGTTAGTAAAGATGCTCGACACGATTACCAGTGGTTACTGGCAACTGTAATTACCAAGGCAAGACTAGGATGCCAGCCAGCGTTAACAATTCCAAGCGCATCATTTGGTGGGGACTGCCAAAGCTTTCCTGCTTGCGGCCGAAGGTGACTTCGCTAACCACAAACAAAAAAATAAGGTACACGCCCCGGATGATCGATAAAGGATTAAACGCCGGCAGGGAGTGGAGCTGGTCGACGATCGTTAGGCCGACTAATAACAGGATGATTAAACGGGTGATGACCAACCAGGTCGTGACCCGTTTTTCTTGGTGGGAGCGCAGGCCCCGGTAAATGGTAAAGATGAGGCCGAGAAACCCCAGAAGGTTAACGGCAAAGTAAAGTGGATCCATGATAATTCCCCTTGAAATCGGTTTACCACCATTGTAGCATTGCCGCATTTGACCGGCGAACGGGGCGTGGGACTTGAAAAAAATCTTAAAATGTGTAAAATAGCCTTTATTGCGAAAAAAGTTGATCAGTGAGGTGGAAGGCATGACCCATTACAAGATTGGTGATAAAGTAGCGGCCAAGAAGTTTGGTCCCTTAGAACACGATTTCTCCGGGGAAGTCGAAAAGGTTTACGATAACTCAGTAATGATTGCCATTACCGAATACGATCCGGCAGATCAAAGTGGGATCAACGAATTAAACGGCCGGGCCGTGGTTCGGAAGGGCGAAGCCAAGATCTTAAAGGAAGTGCCACGGACCAAAGAGGACTTAGAAGCGGCCGCTAAGGAAGAAGAAGAAGCGGCGGCAAAGGCTGCTAAATCGGGTAAGAACACCCGCCGGCGGCGGACAAAGACGACTAAAGAGTCGGCTAGTTCCGAAAAAAACGAAAAAAGTTCCAAATAAGTAGTGACAAATCAATTTAATGTGGTATTATAAATGAGTAAGTTAATTACTCATTAAATTATGCGGGTATAGTTCAGTGGTAAAACTCAACCTTCCCAAGGTTGCGTCGCGAGTTCGATTCTCGTTACCCGCTTCTCATCATCGCTTCGGCGGTGATTTTTTTTGCTTGTTATTCTGCCGGAGCTTGGTATAATAAAGGCATTCCGGTCCCTGGAGTAGTAGTAACGGCGAACGTAATTAGCGACCCCTCGTTGGTGAAAGGAGGGGCGTTGCCGTTACGAAGGCGTGTCAGGGACCAGCAGTTAAATCGAAGTTTGAGTGGAATGATACATTCAATTAGAGTGGTACCGCGGGAAATCTCGTCTCTAGTAAGCATGGGCTTATTAGGGGCTTTTTTACTTTTTAGGAGGAATTTAGGATGAACGAACGTCAACAAGTTGCGTCTGCACTGCAAAAGGTGCTGCCAAACCTCAGTGTGGAAGATCTTGAAGCAAAGTTGGAACGCCCAAAGGATGCTAAGAACGGTGATTACGCCTTTCCAACCTTCTTTTTAGCCAAGGAGCTCCACAAGGCGCCGCAAATGATTGCTAGCGAACTGGCTGAACAAATCGACCAAAGTGGCTTTGAAAAGGTGGTTGTTGCCGGCCCGTACATTAACTTCTTCTTGGACAAGGCTAGCGTCGGGGGAGAAATCTTGGCCGCCGTCTTGGCGGACCCAGCTAACTACGGGAGCACCGACCTGGGTCACCAGGGGCACGTGACCATTGACCTGTCCTCGCCAAACATCGCCAAGCCAATGGGGATGGGGCACCTGCGTTCAACCGTGATCGGGAACGCCATTGCCAACATCTTGGCTAAGGTCAACTACGTACCGGTACGGATCAACCACCTTGGTGACTGGGGGACCCAGTTTGGGAAGTTGATGGCCGCCTACGAAATGTGGGGGGACGAAGCAGAGGTGCAAAAGGACCCGATCAACACCCTGCAAAAGTACTACGTTAAGATCAACACCGAAGCCGATGAACACCCCGAATACGATGACCTGGGCCGGGAATGGTTTGCTAAGCTCGAACAGGGCGATCCGGAAGCCCAGCGGCTCTGGAAGTGGTTCCGGGAAGTGTCCTTGCAACGGTTTATGAAGATCTACAACCTCTTGGACATTGATTTCGACTCCTTTAACGGGGAAGCCTTCTACAACGATAAGATGGATGAAGTGGTAACCCTCTTAGAAGACAAGCAGTTACTTAAGGAATCCCGTGGGGCCGAAATCATCGACCTGGAAAAGTACGACTTAAACCCGGCCATGATCCGCAAGAGCGACGGCTCCACCCTGTACCTAACCCGGGACTTGGCGGCCGCTTTATTCCGTAAGCGGATGTACCACCACGCCCAATCCCTGTACGTGGTGGGGGCCGAACAAAGCAACCACTTTGCCCAATTAAAGGCGGTCCTGTCCGAAATGGGCTTCACCTGGTCAGACCAAATTCACCACATTCCGTTTGGTTTGATGAGCTTAAACGGGAAGAAGATGTCTACCCGGAAGGGGAACATTATCCAATTGGAAGACGTCTTAAACGACTCGATCAAGTTGGCCCGCCAACAAATCGAAGAAAAGAACCCGACCCTGGCCAACGCCGACCAAGTGGCCGAAGAAGTGGGGGTTGGCGCCGTAATCTTCCACGACCTGAAGAACGAACGGACCAACTCGGTGGACTTTAAGTTAGAAGAAGTGGTTAAGTTCGAAGGGGAAACCGGTCCATACGTTCAATACGCCCACGCCCGGGCCGAATCGATCCTCCGTAAGGCCGGCCGCCCATCCTTTGAAGGCGCTACGTTGACCGTCGATGGTCAAGAAGCCTGGGAAGTAGCCAAGAAGATTGGTCAATACCAAGAAACGATCGTCCGGGCCGCTAACGAATACGACCCGTCCTTGATTGGGAAGTACGCCCTGTCCTTGGCTAAGTCCTTCAACCAATACTACGCCCACACCCGGATTCTGGAAGAAGACGACCAAAAGCTCTCCCGCTTAGCCCTCGTCCAAGCCGTTTCCGACGTCCTCAAGTCCGCCTTAGCCCTCCTCGGCGTTAAGGCACCAGACGAAATGTAATTTAGTTTAATACGTTGCCCCGTCGCGCTCTGCGGTGGGGCTTTTTTGATACGGGGAAAAGGTTGCCAACTTCATTGCTGAGGGATATCTGCCAAACCATTCGGGCGTCACTCCCGTTTTGGTGACAGGACAAATCTAAAATTTGGCGCAATGACCGCTAGACGGCCTGCTTGATAGGTTGGGTCGCACTCACTGTATTGCGCAAATCTAAACATTTGTCGTGTACCTTATTCGGTATTCGAGCTTACATACGGTTTGTCGAGGAGATTGGGTTGCACTTCCGATAACGTGGAAAATGACCACAGGTCTAGTGCCTAAGTACGGGCGAAGAACGGTGCGTACCGCACCAATCTTCCTCTAGCTTAGCCCACGGCCTGTTTGATAGATTGGGTCGCACTTCCAATAACGTGCTCCCCAATCACAGGACTAGTGGCTAAGTCTGGCCACAGAACACCGCTGGCGCGCTAACCTGTACCCTATCCTTAGCCCACGGCCTGTTTGATAGATTGGGTCGCACTTCCTCCTTGACAAATGGTTAAGATCGGGGCTAGGTTTGGCGCCGGCTTGCTTGCAATGTTAAAATAGTCCCATCATGTTTTCGTTCGGAGGATAAATGATGGAACGTCAAAGACCGCCACGCTTACCATTTAAGGAGCGGTTGAAAGAAGGGGTCAAGCAAGTCGGTCACCGGGTTTGGCAACTAGTTCGCCACCAGTGGCACCGTTTCCAGCTGACCCGCTGGTTGATCATAATTGTCTTGAGCCTCTTTTTGGTGATGAGCGCCTACCTGACCTTTGTGGCTAAAACGTCTAACGTTAAGGACTTAAAGGCCCGCTTGGAGCAGCCAACCCTGGTTTACGACCATAACGGTAAGAGCGCCGGGAGCCTGTATTCACAAAAGGGGACCTACGTTTCCTTAAATGAGATTTCGAGTAACGTTTCCAACGCCGTTTTATCGACGGAGGACCGCAACTTCTACCACGAACACGGTTTCTCGGTTAAGGGACTGGCCCGGGCGGCCTACCTGCTGGTCAAAAATAAGGTCTTGGGCCGGGACTACATTTCCGGTGGGGGATCAACTTTGACCCAGCAACTGGTCAAGAACGCCTTTTTAACCCAGCAGCAAACCTTCTCGCGTAAGGCCGAGGAAATCTTCATCTCGATCGAAGTGGAAAATCAGTACTCCAAAAAAGATATCTTGACCATGTACTTGAATAACGCCTACTTCGGTCACGGGGTTTGGGGAGTGCAAGACGCCGCTAAGCGTTACTTTAACGTTAACGCTAGCCAGTTGACGGTGCCACAAGCCGCGACCTTGGCGGGGATGCTGACGTCGCCGGGGATTTACGACCCGGTTGACCACCCGAAATTAGCTAAGGAACGGCGCAACCTCGTCTTGGACCTGATGGTGGAAAATAATAAGCTGACCCAGGCACAGGCCAATGCCTACAAGAAGGTGCCGTTAACCGTTGAAGATGGGTACAGTAATTCCAACACCTACAAGTACCCGTACTACTTTGACGCCGTAATTTCGGAGGCGATCAAGGATTACGGCCTGACCGAAAAAGAGGTTATGAATAACGGCTACAAGATTTACACCACCCTCGATCAGGGGCAGCAAGAAGCGATGCAAGATACCTACGATAATGACAACAACTTCCCGTCCACCAAGGCTGACGGGACGATCGTTCAGTCAGCTTCGATTGCCGTTAACCCTAAGACCGGGGGCGTGACGGCCGTGGTCGGCGGGCGTGGGACCCACGTCTTCCGGGGCTACAACCGGGCCACCCAAATGCGGCGCCAACCGGGGTCGACGATCAAGCCGATTGCCGTCTACACCCCGGCCCTCTTGCACGGCTACTTCTACGATTCGACCCTGCAAGACAAGCTCCAATCCTACGGGACTAACAAGTACACCCCGAAAAACTACGACAACACCTACTCGGGATCGGTACCGATGTATAAGGCCCTGTACGAAAGTCTCAACGCTCCGGCGGTCTGGCTCTTAAACAAGATCGGGGTCGACACCGGCTACAAGATGGCCCAAAAGTTTGGCCTACCGGTAGTGAAGAGCGATAAAAACCTGGCGCTGGCGCTCGGGGGCTTAACCGACGGGGTTTCGCCACAACAAATGGCCCGGGCCTACGCCGTCTTTGCCTCGGGTGGGGAGCTGCCGACGACCCACTACATCACCAAGACCGTGGACGCCTCGGGCAAGGTCGTTAAGCGCAAGAACAAGTTGACGACCAAGCGGATCATCTCTAAGAAGGTGGCCAACACGATGACCTCGATGATGATCGGGGTCTTCAAGCACGGGACCGGGAAGAACGCCGCCCCGAGTGGTTACACGATCGCCGGAAAGACCGGGACGACCAATTCCGGTTTGACGAATGATGACAACGACCGCGATAAGTGGATCATCGGCTACACACCCGACGTGGTGGTGGTGACCTGGGAAGGTTATGACACTACCACTAAGACTAACCAGCTTTACGACGTCGAAAATAACGACATCTACGGCCTCTTTAAGACCGAAATGAGTGGGATCTTGTCTAACACCGCCGGGACTAAGTTCACCGTCCAAGACGCCCAAACCAAGGCGCAAGAGGCGGCCAAGTCCGCATCATCATCGAACTCGTCTGGCTCCAACCTGTGGAACCGGGTTTCCGACTTTGCCAATAACGTTAACCAACAGGTCCAAAACGCCTGGAGCAACATCCGCTCGCTCTTCTAGCTAGACCAGGCCGGTCATGATACAATGAAAGCAATGTCAATTAGGAGGACACATTCAAATGGTTGTAAACATTTACGATACGGCAAACGAACTGGAACGCCAAATGCGGCAAACGCAGGAATTCATCGGCTTAAAGGAAGCCTTTGATGACTTAAAGGCCGACAAGGAAGCAACGGACCTGTTCGTTAAGTTCCAAGCTAAGCAAGCGGCGGCCCAACAAAAGCAAATGCAGGGCCAAGAAATTTCCGAAGATGAAATCAAGGAAATCCAAGCCCTGGCCAAAGACGTTACCAGCAAGGACGTCATCCAAGCCTTGATGGCCAAGGAACAACAAGTTGACCAAATGATCCAACAATTAAATCAGATCATCACTGGCCCGCTACAAGAACTTTACAAGCAATTCGGCCCGCAAGAGGGCTAGTTACGGGGAAGTGTGACCAACCCTCTCGACAAACCGTACTTAGGCACTAGGTTTGTGGTTGGGAGCACGTTAGCTGTGTAACATTCAAGATTTGAAAAGAGGCTGGGGAAACTTTGATTTTCCCAGCCTCTTTTAACAAGGAGGGATCACGATGGAGATTGGTAACTTAACTAGCGGGGTGGCGACCGAAGGGGTGGCACTGATTAAGGACGCCCAGTTAAAGACGACCCGGACCGGGGACCCCTTTTTAGCCCTGCGCTTTGCCGACCGGACCGGTGAAATCAGCGGTAACCTTTGGGACGCAACCGAAAACCAGGTCGCCCAATTTAAGGCCGGGGTGGTGGTGGAGCTCGCCGGCCAGGTCGAAACCTACCAGGACCAGTTGCAGTTTCGGATCCAGGAGCTGCGCCTGGCTAGCCCAGAGGAGGGCCAACCGGAAGACTTTGTGCCCCGGGTGACGGAAACGGACGGGGAACTAAAGGATGACCTGCGGCCCTTTTTAGCGGCCATTCATCAGGTTGAATGGGCGACGATCGTTAATCATTTGTTTAAAAAATACGGAGCGCCCTTCTTTAACTTCCCGGCGGCCAAGGTCAACCACCACGCCCTGGTCGGTGGGTTGGCCTTTCACACCCTGTCGATTTTGCGCCTGGCTAAAAACGTTTGCGACCAGTACCCGGGGATCAACCGGGAACTCCTGTACGCCGGCGCCCTTTTGCACGACATGGGTAAGGTAATCGAGTTGTCCGGCCCGGTAGCGACCCAGTACACCACGACCGGGAACTTGTTGGGCCACATTTCCATCGTTGATGGCGAAATTGTCGCCTGTTGCCAAGAGGTCGGTTTATTGCCGACCAACCCCCAGGTGGTCTTGCTTCGCCACGTCATATTGGCCCACCACGGCCTGCGTGAGTACGGGTCCCCCGTTGAACCGGAGCTAATGGAAGCGGAGGTCTTACACCGCCTAGATGAGCTCGATGCGGCGATCACCGAAATTAACGGGGCGTTAGAGCAAACCGCCCCGGGTGAATTTTCGCCCCGCCAGTTTGCCCTTGGCCGCCGGCAGTTCTACCGGCTCCCAACCGGACAAGACACGAAGAAAGCGTGAAGAAAGCCTAAAAGCTTTCTAAGGAGCAAGCACGTGCTTTTTGAGTGTGTTATATTAGATTGGTGAAAAAATCCAAAGGATGTGAGATAGTTTGAAATCAAAGAAAATGTTGGCAATCATCGCTGGGTTAGCCCTAGCATTGCCGTTGGCCGCCTGCGGTAACAAGGCGGTCGCCACCACCAGTGGTGGAAAGATCACGGAGAGCGAATACTACTCCAGCATGAAGCAAACCTCCAATGGGAAACAAGTGCTTCAGCAAATGATCCTAGACAAGGTGTTGGAAAAGCAGTACGGAAGCAAGGTTTCGACTTCCGAGGTGAACTCCGAATACAACGCCTACAAAAAGGAGTACGGCTCCTCATTTTCAACCGTTTTATCTGAGGAAGGCTTGACCGCCAAGTCCTTTAAGCAACAGATTCGTTCTAACCTGCTCTTAAAGGCCGCCGTGCGCAATTACTCCACCTTCTCCTCCAGCGCTTTAAAGAAGCAATGGAAGAAGTACGAGCCAAAGGTTCAGACCGCCGAAATTCTGGTGGGTTCAAAGGAAACGGCCCAAAGCATCATCGACACCTTAAACAACACGTCGGGAAGCAAGCTTAAGGAATTCAAGAAGCTGGCTAAGTCCAAGTCCACCGACACGACGACCAAGTCTAACGGTGGGGTCTTATCCGCCTTTGATAATACGGATACTAGCTTGCCATCTGCTTACCGTAAGGCCGCCTTTGCTTTGAAGACCGGTGAATACACGACCGAACCGGTTAAGACCGACAACGGTTACTACGTCATTTACATGATCAAGCACCCGGCTAAGGGTAAGTACTCTTCTCACATCAGCGACTTGAAGGACCAAATCGTTACCCAAAACATGAACAACTCGACCTTCTTACACAACGTTGTTTCCAAGGTCTTAAAGAAGGGTGACGTTTCGATTAAGGATTCTGACTTAAAGAACATCATGGACGACTACTTGACTAGTTCTTCGTCAACGTCTTCCACGACTTCTAGCTCCAGTTCTTCTAGCGCTAGCGAATTATCGTCATCTAACTAATCAATGATTAACGGGTGACAATAAAAGCCCAGCACAGTTCGCATTCAGCGAGCTGGCTGGGCTTTGTTATTGGGTAGGTTACTGCTGACGTTCTTGAACCGTCTTTAACACGGCTTGGATCTTTTCCACGTGCGGGGCGATCTTGGTTTGAAAACGGCTGACTTCCGCTTGCAGGTCACTCACCACCGGGGAGAGGTGGGCGACTTCCGTTTGGAGGCGCTTGGTATTTTGGGCTAGCTGGGCGGTGCTGGTTTTGAGGGCGAGCACCTGATTCTTTAGCGTCGCCAGCTTAGCGCGTTGGTTAGCAAACATGTTAGTCCTCCAGGTGGTCGATGATCGCTTGTTGGATGGCGGTGTACTTTTCCTCGTTGTATTCCCCGGAATTATCAACGAAGTGAATGGAGAAGTCGTCATCCTTGGTGTAACGTGGGATCAAGTGGATGTGGGAGTGGAAGACCGACTGGTAAGCGACGGCCCCGTTATTGTTGACGACGTTCATCCCCTCGATGGCCGGGTTGGAATCACGAACGGCGCGGGCCACCTTTGGCAGGCGGGTAAACACGTCTTGGGCTAGTTGTTCGTCGTAGTCAAAGAGGTTGGCGACGTGTTCTTTGGGCACCAGGAGGGTGTGGCCCGGCGTGTTTTGGGAAATGTCTAAAAAGGCGTAGACCAGGTCGTCTTCGTAAACCTTGTAGCTAGGGATTTCCCCGGCGATAATCTTACAAAAAATGCAATCACTCATACTAAAACCTCGCTTTAAAAACCAAGTTACAATGATGAGTTTATTTTACCACGAACTGGGGTGGCACTGGCGAAGAAAGGGCGCCACTACTTGTTAACAAGAAGATAGGGTATAATACAAACATTGGACAGCAATGAGGAGGGACACCATGATTTTAGAAATTGATGACTTGGTTGGCGGCTACTCGCGGGTCCCGGTCTTAAAAAAGGTCTCCTTTAAAGTTGAAGAGGGCCAACTGGTCGGTTTGATCGGTTTAAACGGGGCCGGCAAGTCAACCACGATCAGCCACGTGATTGGCCTCTTGCACCCGTTCTCCGGCACGATTAAGGTCGGTGGCAAGCAGTTAAAAGACGACGCCGAGGGGTACAAGGCCCAGATCGCCTACATTCCCGAAACACCGATTCTTTACGACGAGTTGACCCTGCGGGAGCACTTAGCCCTGACGATCCGGGCCTACCAAATGGATGAACAGGCAGCTTGGCAACGGGCGCAGCGGCTCTTAAAGATGTTTCGCCTGGATAACAAGTTGGACTGGTTTCCGGTGGACTTTTCCAAGGGGATGCGCCAGAAGGTGATGATCGTGGCCGCCTTCATGACCGAAGCTAAGCTCTTGGTGGTCGACGAACCCTTTTACGGTTTGGACCCGCTCGCGGTGCACGACTTGGTGAACCTGATCCAGGAGAAAAAAGAGCAGGGCGTCGGTATTTTGATGTCGACCCACGTCTTGGATACCGCCCAGCGTTACTGTGACCGCTTCGTCCTCTTGGCCGACGGGAAGGTGAAAACCCAGGGGACCCTCGCGGAACTAACGGCAGGCGGGCAGACCCTGGATGAGGTCTACTTGAACTTAGCAAGGGATGAGCAACATGGGTGATTTATTTGAACAACGGCGGCGCCGCCACTTCGTTCTCTTAATGAAGTACTGGCGGCTCGTCTTCAACGACCACTTCATCATCGCCCTCTTCTTTTTGTTTGGTGCGTTGGCATACACCTACGCCCAGATGATTGCCCACGTTAGCCCCGGCCAGTGGTGGGCAAAGCTGTTTTTGACCCTCTGGTTAGGCTTGATCGTTCACGTTGGCCGGTTGGCGACCCTAGTTGAACCGGCCGACCCGGTCTTTTTATTGCCGCAAACCAGCTCGATGATCAACTACTTCCGGCGGGCCCGTTACTACAGCCTGATTGGCGGTGAGGCCATCACAATTTTGGCCACCGTGGTGGTGTTGCCGTTGGCGATGGCGACCGTTAAACTGACCGGCTTTGAGGTGGGGGAAATCATCGCCTCAATGGTATTATTGAAGTTTGCCCACTTGATCTTGGCCCAGCGCCACCTCTCCTTGGTGGCCAATTTAACCATGCTCAACGTGGCGGGCTTTGGCGAACCCTTAGTGGCCCAAGTGATTACCTGGTGGGTATCGCCAACCTGGGGCTTTGTAGCAACGATCGTCATGAGCATCGGCCACTTCGCCCACCTCCGGGTCACCGAAGACGCCGATTGGGCCAAGGCGATCCGCTTTGAACGGGAGCGGATGGAATCGGTCTACCGCTTCTTCAACCTCTTCACCGACGTACCGCAAGTGCAAGGTAAGGTTAAGCGCCGCGCTTGGGCCAACGGGTTGATTAACTGGTTAGCCAAGGGCAATGCCTGGACCTTCTTGTACGCCCGGGGCCTGGTGCGCAACGTCGAGTTATCTGGCTTAATTGCCCGCTTGACGGCCTTGATGATGGTGGTGCTCTTCTTTGTCCCACTAGCCTGGCTTAACACCGCCCTGTTGGTGATCGGCCTGTATTTGATTATCACCCAGCTGACCCCCCTGGCCGACCACTTTGAAGCCAAGGTCTTCACCCACGTCTACCCCTTCCCACCAAAAGAGCGCCAGGCCGCCTTTGTTAAGGTGGCCACCAAGGTAGCGGTGGTGGTGGCCGTTTTATTGGCGGTCGCCTCTTTGGGGGTCAGGTTGGACTGGCAACGAGCGGGAATCAACCTAGTCGTCGCCCTAATTGAAGGGTGCTTGTTGACCCGTTACTACTTAAAAACACGAATTCACTAGCGAAATGAGGAACTAACATGCGCGTAAAGCACAAAAAGTGGGCCGTACCCCTGATGGAAGCCCACCCCGAAATGATGACGATGGACCCGGCCAGCTTTAAGGGCCGTTGGCAAGAACGGTTTGCCAAGCCCCAACCGCTTCAAGTAGAAGTGGGGATGGGGAAGGGCCAGTTCATTATCGGGATGGCCAAGGCCCACCCTGAAATTAACTTTATCGGCTTAGAAATCGAATCGACGGTGGCGGCGATCGCCCTTAAAAACGCCCTTCCCGAGCAATTACCAAACCTGACCCTGGTCCGCGGCGACGGGGCCGGCTTGGACACCTACTTTGAAGACGGCAGCATTGACCGGCTGTACTTGAATTTCTCCGATCCGTGGCCAAAGACTCGCCACGAAAAACGGCGCCTGACCTACAAGACCTTCCTGGCCAACTACCAACAGGTGGTTAAGCCGGGGGGCGGCTTGGAGTTTAAGACTGACAACCAGGGGCTGTTTGAGTACTCCTTAACCAGCCTTAACAACTTCGGGATGATTTTTGACGGCGTCTGGTTAAACTTGCACGAAAGCCCGGAAAACGAGGGCAACGTGGAGACCGAATACGAGCAGCGTTTTGCGAGCCTCGGTCAACCCATCTACAAGCTTAAGGCGCACTTCCCGGTAAACTAAAAAGGGCAGCTGGATTTCCAGCTACCCTTTTTTATGTTGCAGAAAAGGTACTTCTCACGGCCTGTCGAGGAGATTGGGTCGCACTTCTTCTTAATTCATCCTCTTCAACTCAATGATTGAACCGGTGTAAGCGTCGGCTAAAAATTCGTAGTTGACCAATTGGTCGTCTTCTTGGCGCCGCAAGCCACCGCGGTAAGCCGTGGTCTTATAAGCAAAGCGTTGGAAGGGAATCGGTTGGTAGTCAATCCAAGAGCCGGCCAGGGGGCCTTCTTTTTTAAAGTCGTTGGTGACGAGCTTGAGAATGGTTTTAGCCCCACGGCGACGGTCACCAAACATCTTGCCAGTGACAAAGCCTGCCAACGCCGCTCCCCCGAGGGTTAGCGGAATCATCCAGGGGTTTAAGGAACCATTTAAATTATCCATAAGCAGGTCGCTTCCTTTGCTAGATCGGCAATGCCTTGATCTGAGATTAATCGACTATATTGTACCATACTGACCCGGTGGTGCAATTGATTGCCCCACGGCTCAATTACTTGGCAGGTGGCGGGGGCTATGCTATGATACCGATAAATAGTAAGTGAAAGTAGGAGGTTTCAAAATGGAAACTTTACCAAAGACGGACCTGGCCGGGTTAAATGACCGCGTCAAGGACGGTAAGCACGTGCTCTTTTTTACGGCCGGTTGGTGCCCAGACTGCGCCTTTATTAAGCCAGCGATGCCGGAAATTGAACGCGACTTTGCCGATTACCAATTCATTAAGGTCGACCGGGACGAAAACATCGATTTAGCCGCCGACCTGGGCATCATGGGCATCCCGTCCTTCGTTGCCTACAAGGATGGGCAAGAAATTGGCCGCTTCGTCAACAAGGACCGCAAGACCAAGGAACAGGTGGAAAGCTTCTTACGCAGTTTATAAGCTAATGAAAATCCCGTCGCCCTTAGTGGTGGCGGGTTTTATAATTATCTGCCCGCCGGCGGGGGAATATGGTACACTTAGGTTTGGTTTATTTAGAAAAATGAATGGAGATGTGAGTCTTACATGCTAATTGCAAGTTACAATCGTCCCGGCATGGGCGACGTATTGGTGACGATGGTCAACAACGGCAGTGGGGAGCAAACGGTTACCACCAAGCAAAACGTGACCGAGATTAAGGACGCCCAGGGTCAGCTTTTGGGCTACAACTTCCAAAACGCCAGCCAACTGCTGCCGGATTTGGAAGGACACCGGGGGCAAGTAGTCCTAACTGAAGACCAGGTGGCCACTTTGAACCAGGCGATTCAAGAAGCCGGCTTTGCAACCCCGTTGGTGGCCGACCTCAGCCCTAAGTTTGTGGTTGGTTACGTCAGTGAAATGGAAGACCACCCCAAGTCCGATCACTTGCACATCACCAAGGTGGACCTGGGGGACGAAACGGTGCAGATCGTCTGCGGGTCACCCAACATTGAAAACCACGTTAAGGTGATTGTAGCGAAGGTCGGCGCCATGATGCCATCCGGGCAGATTATTTGGCCGGGGGAACTGGTCGGCGTTGAATCCGACGGGATGATTTGTGCTGGGCGCGAGTTGAACCTGAAGAACGCCCCGGACAAGCCGGGGTGCGTCATTTTACCAGCTGACTTTGGTCAACCGGGTGACGCCTTTGACTTCGAGAAGGGTAACCAACTGTTTTAACGAGCGGACGGTATGAGAGGAAGCAATCATGGAAAAAAAGACTTACTACTTTGTCGGAATTAAGGGGACCGGGATGGCCGCCTTGGCCCGTCTCTTAAAGGACCTGGGGAATGAGGTTTTGGGCTCGGATATCGAAAAAGAAACCTTTACCCAACAACCACTAGCAGACGCCGGGATCCCGGTGCTCTCCTTTGACCCGGCCAACCTAAAGGAAGGCATGATCGTGGTCCAGGGGAACGCCTTTAGTGATGACCACGAAGAAATTGTGCGGGCAAAGGAAATGGGCCTCAAGATCCAATCTTACCCGGAAACGGTGGAACAAGTGGTCGCTAACCACACCTCGATTGGGGTGGCCGGTGCACACGGTAAGACCAGCACGACCGGGTTATTAGCCCACGTTTTATCCAACGTCGAACAGACCTCCTACTTGATCGGTGACGGGGTCGGTGTCGGGGTGGCGGACGCCCGCTTCTTCGTCTTTGAAGCCGACGAATACCGGGACCACTTCCTGGCTTACCACCCGGACTACGCGATCATGACCAACGTTGACTTCGACCACCCGGACTACTTCAAGGACTTGGCCGACGTCAAGGATTCCTTTGAAACCTACGGCCGGCAAGTCAAAAAGGGTCTCTTTGCCTGGGGTGAGGATAAGAGCCTGCGTGACTTAAACGTTGACGTGCCCGTTTACTACTACGGAACGGCACCCGATGATGACTTCCGGGCGGCCAACATCGTCCGGACCCCGGATGGCTCCACTTATGACGCTTACTACAAAGATCAAAAGCTGGGGACCTTTACCATCCACTTGTACGGGGAACACTCCGTCTTGAATTCGTTGGCCGTGGTGGCCGTGGCCTACATGGAAAAGATCGACTTGGAAAAGATCAAGGCCGAATTGGCCAACTTCAGCGGGGTGAAGCGGCGGTTTGCCGAAGAAGACATCGCCGATATGAAGGTGATTGACGATTACGCCCACCACCCGTCGGAAATCAAGGCGACCATTGACGCCGCCCGCCAAAAGTTCCCGCAAAAGGAACTAGTGGTGGTCTTCCAACCCCACACCTACTCACGGCTAGCCGCTTACCTGACGGAATTTGGCCAGAGTTTAAGCCGGGCTGACAAGGTCTTTGTGACGCCGATCTTTGGCTCGATTCGTGAACAAAACGGGTCGGTTTCGGCCAAGGACCTCGAGGACCTGATCCCGGGTAGCGAGGACATCGATCAAGCATCGATTACCAAGCTGTTGGCATACCACGACGCCGTGGTGGTCTTCATGGGGGCCGGTGATATCGAAAAGTACGAGGATGATTACAAGGCCCGTTTGAAAGAGCGGGGGTAAATTAGTTGAAGGGAATGGTGGCATTTGCTACCATTCTTTTAGTTAGTAAAACTCTTTTAGTTAGTAAAACAGAAAATTTAATGGGAGGTCATATCGTGGACAACTTTTCACGTGAGCCCGAACGGCGTGAAGTAAACGTCAGCGGGCTAAATACCTTTTTGACCCGGATGTACGGGTTGATGTCTTTAGCAGTCTTCGTCTCGGCCATTACGGCCTACCTGACCATGACCGTCTTCAAAGCGGCGGTCTTCACCTTTGTTGCTGGGCATGCCGGCTTGGTCTGGATCATTTTGCTCTTGCCAATCGCCCTTTCGATGGGGATTAGCTTTAGCGCCACCAGGAATCCGGTCGGTTCCTTTATCATGTTGATGTTGGTGTCGATCATCTACGGGGTTGAGTTCTCCTTGATCTCGGCAATGTACACGGCGGCCAACATTGCGGCGGCCTTCGTTTCGTCGGCCGTGATCTTCGTGACGATGGCGGTCTTTGGGACGGTCACCAAGCGCGACCTCAGTAAGGCCGGTAGCCACGCCATGGCGGCGTTGGTGGCCTTGATCATCGCTTCTTTAATTAACATGTTCTTGCACTCAGCAGCGATTACCTACATCTTCTCCTACATCGCCGTGATCATCTTCGTGGTCTTAACGGCTTGGGATGCCCAGAAGATGAAGGCCATCTACGTTAACTACGGGGCCGAAGTTTCCATGGGCGGCTTGGCCGTCATGGGGGCCTTACAGCTTTACCTCGACTTCATTAACTTATTCTTACAGCTCTTGCAAATCTTTGGGATGAGCAACCGCGACTAACAAAAAAGAACCGTGCCAAAAGCGCGGTTCTTTTTTGTTAGTTTAAGAAATCGGCCACTAATTGAAGGGTGGTTTCCCGTTGGTCGCCGTCGCCACGTAACTGGTGGCTGGCCCCCTCCAGGAAGTGGATCACCCCGTTTTGGTACATAACGTTGTACTTTTGTGAGGCCTTGGGGTCGACCACCGTGTCGGCCAGGCCGTGGATCATCAAAACCGGGCCGGCGTAGTGCTGGGCGGTTTCGTAAATTGGCAGCAGTTGGGCGGTCCTGAAGTAGTCGCCGCCGACTTTGAAGCCACCAACCGTTACGTAGTCGGGAATGTGGTTGGGATCGTAGGTGGTTCCTTGGCAAGTCCCGATCAGGGCGTCATCTTTGAGGGTGGCAGCTGGGGCCAAGAGAACTAACTTGTCAATCACGTCGCGGTAGTAGGCGGCGAGCATCGAAGCCACCACCCCGCCTTGTGAGTGGCCAACCAGGATGATTTTCTTTGCCTGAACCTCCTGGCGGGCGTAGTCGATGATCTTCATGCCGTCTTGAAGTTCGCTTAACACGGTCATGTCGCTAAACTGACCGTCGGACTTACCGCAACCGGCAAAGTCAAACCGTAACGTGGCCAGGCCCTGGTCGTTTAAGCGGTGGGCCAGTTGGTTTAAGAGGTTCTCCTCGGTGTAACCTAGGTCACCCTTAAAACCGTGCATTAAAATGGCGATCCGGTCGTTTGGCACCTGGTCGCTCCCCTCGAGCAGCCCCCGTAAGGTAAGACCGGCACTCTTGATTGCAACTTCCATTGTATCAACTCACTTTCATGTTTATCCTTACGATACCCGGGTCAAAAGGCG
This sequence comes from Limosilactobacillus fermentum, assembly GCF_013394085.1. Lineage (NCBI taxonomy): Bacteria > Bacillati > Bacillota > Bacilli > Lactobacillales > Lactobacillaceae > Limosilactobacillus > Limosilactobacillus fermentum. The sequence continues at coordinate 1,391,451 of NZ_CP040910.1, read as the reverse complement.
ATGGCAAGCGCTTTATTTAAGGGGGCGGACAAGCGGCGGGGCGCAAAGTTTGCTACAATGGGAGCAGTGACTAAGAAGGGACGGATAAAAATGGCTAAGCAGCTTTTATTAATCGACGGGAATAGCATCGTCTTCCGGGCGTTTTTCGCCATGCACAACCAGATGGAGAAGTTTACCAACCAGGCGGGGTTACACACGGCGGCCATCTACGGGTTCAAACTGATGCTGGATCACATATTAAAGGAGGTTCAACCAGACGCCGCCTTGGTGGCCTTTGACGCCGGTAAGACCACCTTTCGGACCGAAAAGTACGCCGATTACAAGGGGAGCCGTGATAAAACGCCGGGTGAGCTAGTGGAACAACTGCCCTACGTACGCAAGCTGGTCGAAGCAAGTGGCCTCCACGCTTACGAACTAGTTAATTACGAGGCCGATGACATCATTGGGACCCTGGCCAAGGAAGGGGACCAGGCCGGCTTTGAGACGATGATTGTGACCGGGGACCGTGATTTGACCCAGCTGGCCACCGACCACACCACCGTGGCCGTTACCAAGCGCGGGGTGACCCAAACCGAGGAGTTCACCCCGGCATACATGCAAGAAAAGCTGGGCGTCACCCCACGCCAATACATCGATGTGAAGGCCCTGATGGGGGATAGCTCCGATAACTACCCCGGGGTTACCAAGATTGGTGAAAAAACGGCGGTCTCCCTGATTCAGGAATACGGCTCTTTGGACGGGTTGTACGAAAACATCGCCGCGATGAAAAAGTCCAAGCGCAAGGAAAACCTGATCAACGAAGAAAAGATTGCTCGGGAGTGCCAAGACCTAGCGACGATCCGCCGGGACGCTCCGCTGGCGATCGGCTTAAAAGACATCGCCTACCAGGGACCGGACGAAGCCGCCCTAATTGACCTGTACCAAGAATTAGACTTCAAGTCCTTTTTAAAGGAGCTAGGCGCCCAAGAAGGGGGCGCACAAGTTGACCAAGCGCCAATCGAATATCAGGTGTTAGACGAAGACAACATGGCGTTGGTTGATCAACTCGGGGCTACCGTTTGCTTTCAATTAGAAATGCCGGACGCTAACTACCACGAATCACCACTGGCCGGCTTTGTAATTGGCGATGGCAAGCGGTGGCTAGTCAGCCGTAACGCCGACCTATTAACCACCGCCCCGCTAAAGAAGCTACTCGAAGACCCAGCGGTTGAAAAGGACGTCTTCAACGCCAAGGCCCAGCTGGTCGGCTTACACCGGTTAGGGGTTGACCTGGCCGGGGTCAACTTTGACTTGCTCTTGGCTTCTTACCTGCTCAACACGAGTGAAAACGCCAATGACTTAGGGGTGCTGGCGGCCGCCCACGATTACCACCAGGTCCAAACTGATGAAGAGGTTTACGGGAAGGGTGCTAAGCGGGCCATTCCGGCTGACGACGAGGTCTTTTTCACCCACCTAGCCAAAAAGGCCCGGGCGATTAGGGACCTTAAAGAACCCCTATACCAACAGCTGACCGATAACGAGCAACTACCGCTCTACGAAGACATTGAACGCCCCTTGTCCGCGGTCTTGGCCCACATGGAAATCACCGGGATTCATGTCGACGCAGCGACCCTAAAGGAGATGGGCTCCAAGTTAGTTGAACGTGAGGCGGAGCTAGAACAGGCAATTTACCAAGAAGCCGGCGAGGAGTTTAACATTAACTCCCCGAAGCAGCTGGGCGTAATCTTATTTGAAAAGATGAAGCTACCGGTCATCAAAAAGACCAAGACCGGCTACTCGACGGCCGTCGACGTCTTAGAAAAGCTGGCCGACCGGGCACCGATCGTCCAAGACATCTTGGCCTACCGGCAAATCAGCAAGCTGCAATCAACTTACATCACCGGCTTACTCAAGGTGATCCACCAAGACGACCAAAAGATCCACACCCGCTACTTGCAGACCCTAACGGCGACCGGCCGTCTCTCGTCAGTCGACCCGAACCTGCAAAACATTCCGGTTCGCCTGGAAGAAGGGCGCCAAATCCGGCGGGCCTTTACCCCCTCGGCACCGGGGTGGAAGATCTTTTCGTCGGACTACTCGCAGGTTGAACTGCGGGTTTTGGCCCACGTCACCGGCGATAAGAACATGCAGGCTGATTTCTTGGCGGGCAAGGACATCCACGCCGCCACGGCCAAGCGGATCTTCCACTTGCAAAGCGAAGACGAAGTGACCCCCAACATGCGCCGGCAGGCCAAGGCGGTCAACTTCGGGATTGTGTACGGGATTTCCGATTACGGCCTAGCCCAAAACATCCACGTCTCCCGCCCACAGGCCCACGAATTCATCCAGAGTTACTTCAAGGAATTCCCGGGGGTGGAAAAGTACGTTCACGACATCGTGGAACTGGCTAAACAGCAGGGCTACGTCGAAACCCTGACCCACCGGCGCCGTTACCTGCCGGAAATTCACGCGAAGTCCTTTACCCAGCGTTCCTTTGCCGAACGAATGGCCATGAACACCCCGATTCAGGGGTCGGCTGCCGACATCATCAAGATTGCCATGATCCGAATGGAAAAGGCCTTAAAGGAGCGGGGCTTACGGGCCCGGATGCTCTTGCAGATCCATGACGAACTGGTCTTTGAAGCGCCGGAAGAAGAAATCGCCACCTTAGAGGAGCTGGTTCCTTCCATTATGGACTCGGCCGTAAAGCTAGACGTACCACTGAAGGTGGAAAGCAAGTCCGGGGCAACCTGGTACGACCTGAAAAAATAAGCTAGGGCGGTGGGCAAATTACTTGCCAGTCCGCCTTTTTTATTGATAATTTAGAGTGATTATAAACAAAAAGGGGAGTTAAGTATGCCAGAAATGCCAGAAGTTGAAACCGTGCGGCGGGGGTTAATGCGAATCGCGGCCGGCCGTCAGATCAAGGGGATTGACGTCAATTACGGGAAGACGATTGAAAATGACGTCGAGGAGTTTCGCCAGGCCTTGATCGGCCAAACCATCGAACGAATCGACCGCCGGGGGAAGTACTTGCTCTTCCGCTTTTCCAACGACCTGACGATGGTCTCCCACCTACGGATGGAGGGGAGTTACTTTAACCAACCGACCGGCGCCGAAGTTGATAAGCACACCCACGTGATTTTTCACTTCACCGACGGCACCGACCTGTGCTACCGCGACACCCGTAAGTTTGGGCGGATGCACCTGGTTAAAACCGGGGAAGAAATGACGGTCGGCGGGCTGAAAACGATCGGCCCGGAACCAACTGAAGAGGACTTTCAGTTTGATTACTTCAAGCAGATCCTCAAGAAGAGCCGGAGCAAGATTAAGCCCTTCTTGTTGGATCAGTCCCACGTGGCCGGGTTAGGAAACATCTACGCTGACGAAGTCCTTTGGCAAACCCAAATTAACCCCGAGCAACCGGCTAATTCGCTGACTGACGATCAAATTAAGCGCCTGCGCGAAAACATCATCGCAGAAATCGCCCGGGCCACGGCGGGCCACGGGACGACCGTCCACACCTTTAAAAACGCCTTCGGGGACGCTGGTCAATTCCAAAATGAACTCCAGGCTTACGGGCACAGCGGTGACGCTTGCCCGCGCTGCGGCACCAAGCTAGTCAAAATTAAGGTGGCCCAGCGGGGGACGACTTTTTGTCCGCACTGCCAAGCGCTGGTGGAACCAGATGACTAAGGTAATTGGTTTAACCGGCGGGATTGCCAGCGGCAAATCGACCGTGGCGGCCCAGTTGCGCCAAGCCGGCCTGGTGGTCCTTGATGCCGACCAAGTCGCCCGGGCGGTGGTCCAAAAAGACAGTCCCGGCCTGCTAGCGCTGACCCGGGCCTTCGGACGTCAAATTTTAAAGCCGGATGGGAGCCTAAACCGGGCCAAACTAGGGCAACTGGTCTTTAGTGACCCGGCGGCCAGGAAACAAGTTGACGCCATTACCCACCCCTTGATTCGCCAAGTTTTTGAAGCAAGCCTAGCCGCGTTGAAACGACTAGGGGTGCCGCTAGTTGTCTTAGACGTTCCCTTGTTGCTGGAAGCCGGCTACCAACGCTATTGCGATCAGGTGGTGGTCGTCAAGGTTGACCCGCTTACCCAACTGCACCGTTTGATGGCCCGTAACCACTACGGTAGCCAAGAAGCCAGGGAACGAATCGCCACCCAAATGCCGTTAGCGGAAAAATTGGCCCACGCCGACGTGGTAATTGATAACAACGGGAGCAGGGAAAAGACTGCCCGTCAGGTGGCTAAGTTGATTGCTAGCTGGCGGGAAGGGGCCGATTTGCACTCTGTGGTATAATATAGTTTACGAAACTATTTGTCAGGAAATCAGGAGGAACTTCGATGCTTTGTCCACACTGTCATCATAATGGATCACGCGTGATCGACAGTCACCCCGCTGAAGATGGGATGTCCATCCGGCGGCGGCGCGAATGCGTCAACTGTGGCTTCCGCTTTACCACCTTTGAACGATACGAGGAAACACCGTTACTCGTGGTCAAAAAGGATGGAACCCGGGAAGAATTTAACCGCCAAAAGATCTTAAACGGGCTCGTGCGCTCGGCGGAAAAGCGGCCGGTCAGCATGGATAAGCTAACCAAGATTGCCGATCACGTCGAAGCCCGGGTCCGGCGCCTTGGTGAAAACGAGGTCTCCAGTCAGGTCATCGGTGAGTTTGTCATGAACGAACTTAAACCGGTCGACGAAATTGCCTACATCCGCTTCGCCAGTGTCTACCGCCAGTTTAAAGACGTCGATGCCTTCTTTAAGGAAATTGAATCGATGAAAAAGGAGGAGCGTTGATGGGTACCACCCCATTTAAGCTACAACCGCAAACCGGCTACCTCGTCGCCGCCAGTCCGGATTACGCCGGCATAGTTCAAGAGTGGTTGGTGGATTACTACCAACCACTACTTAGCCCCACGGCGCTTAGCTTATTGTTGGCACTTAGCGGGCGGTTGGTCCCCAACCCGATGCCAGCGGAGCGCCACCAGCACACCGTCCTGTTGGACCAATTAGGGGTGGGGATTAATCAAATTGACCAGGCCCGCGGCCAACTGGAGGCCCTGGGGCTGTTGCGGACCTTCTTTCGGGTCGATCAGCTGGGCCCGGTAGTGATCTACCAGCTACAGGCCTTAAAGAGCCCCGCGGAATTCATTAACGAGGACCTGTTTGCCGTCGTTCTTTTACAACACGTGGGGGAACGGCGCTACCAGCAGTTGGTGGACAAGGCTAACCGTTACCACCTGGCTACCGATGACTATCACGAGTTAACCCAGGGCTTTTTTGAGGTCTTCAAGCCGCTGGCGTCTCCGGCGGACCAGCACACCGTGGCGGCAAGCAAGGACCAGTTGGGCCAGCCGAGCGAACCACGGGTAACGGCCCCCGAACCAAGCGTTGACTGGCAATTCTTGGCCAACCAGGTTCAGGCCCAGGGATTAGCTAGCGACCAACTATCAAAGCACCGCCAGTTGATCATTGCCGAAAAGCGGGTTTACGGTTTGACGGAGCTGGAGTTGGCCACCCTACTGTTGGCGGCCACCGATTTAACCACGGGCGAACTAAACTCCGAACAGTTTAAGGCGGTGGTGGCCAACCGGGCGGCACCAAAGGAAACAGTGCCGGTTAAACCAGCCCCCCAACCGGCCGACAAAACGGGGACACTGACGCCCCAGGAAAAGGCCCTCGTGCTAGAAGCCGATCAGGGCGCCCCACTCCAGTACCTAACGAACCTCAAGAAGGCGACTGGTTCGGGCTTTGTTACCCCGACCGAGCGGCGGACCTTAGAACGGCTAGTTAGCCAGACGCCGTTAACCGACGGGGCGATTAACGTCTTGAGTTACTACGTTGTGGTTGAGCAAGGGAACGCCAATTTAGCGCCTAACTTCGTCAACACGATTGCCAATAACTGGACCCGCCAGGGCGTGCGGACGGCCGCCGATGCGGTAGCGGCGATCCAAAAGTTTTGGCAAAAAACCAGCGAACCAAAGCGGCCGACCTCCAAAAAGGGCCGGCGTAAAACAATTGTCGAACAGCTCCCCGCTTGGGCGCAGGATGACTCAAAACAACCGGCCCAAGTGGCGTCGCCAGAACAAATTCAAGCGGCCAAAGAGGCCCTGGCTAAACTCCGGGCCAGCGAAAACAAACCGCACCACAATCAATGACCCCGAGTGGTCAACGGAAAGGATGGATGGCCATGCAATCAATCAACCAGGCGGTTAGCGCCGCTTTAAAGGCCCGCGATAATAACCAGGCCTACCAGCAACTCGTCGACCACGTCTTAAACGACCCGGAAGTCCACCAGTTTCTGGCGCAAAACGCGAACTCCCTAACGGTCGAAACCATTGAGCGCGGCTACTCAAAACTGTACGAATTCTACCGGGAACGGGAGTTAATGCGCGCCGGCCGGGCAACGGTCGCCCCGGGGTATGCGCCCCGCCTCGAACTGGCCAACGGGCAAATCGCCGTGACCTACGTTCCGACCGCCCAGTTAAACGCACAACGCGAACAAGAGGCCCGCCTTAACCGGGTCCAAGCCATCAACATGCCCAAGTTCATCCGCCAGGCCTCGTTTGATACCTTTTACATGGAACCCGAACGGACCTCGCCTAGTCGCCAGCAGGCCTTCATGGCGGTGACGGACTTTATGAACCGTTACTTGGCCAACCAAGGCTTTGTTCCAGGCCTCTACTTTTCCGGCAGCTTTGGCGTGGGCAAGACCTTCTTGCTCGGCGCCTTAGCAAACGAACTGGCCGGCCGCGGGGTTGAGTCAACCTTAGTTCACTTCCCCACCTTCGCGGTGCAGATGAAGGGGGCGATCGCCAATAACACCCTCGACCAAAAGCGCGACCGGGTTAAGGCGGCCCCAATTTTAATGCTCGATGATATCGGCGCCGATGCTTTATCGACCTGGCTACGCGACGATATCTTGGGGGTTATCTTGGAGTACCGGATGCAAGAGGAGCTACCGACCTTTTTCTCTTCCAACTTCACCATGGTTGAGTTAGAGGCCCACCTGGCGGTCGATACCCAAGGGAACCAGGAGCCCCTAAAGGCTAAGCGGATTATGGAACGGATTCGCTTTTTGGCCCGAGAAGTCCCGGTCAGCGGCCGTAACCTCCGTCAAGAACAAAGGGCTTGACTTCGGGCGGGGGATTTAGTATATTAGTAAACGTTGAAAGAAAAAGTAGAAGCACCCGCTTCTCGCCTAGGTGATTGGAGTCGCCGGGCTGACGAGATTAAATCCGAATGACCATTAGGGTTAGTTCGCTTTGCGGGGGTGTGTGTGCACTCCCGTTTTTTCTTGCTTAATTTTCTTTCGCTAATCAAATTGGAGGTGTGTTGCCATAGCTCAAGGAATGATTGTCAATAACGGTATTCGTGCGCGGGAAGTTCGCCTGATCGACCAGAACGGGGAACAACTTGGTATTAAGTCCAAGCGTGAAGCATTGCAACTTGCAGAGGATGCCGGCCTTGACCTGGTGCTTGTTGCACCCAAGGCTCGCCCAGCGGTTGCGCGGATCATGGATTACGGGAAGTACCGTTTTGAGATGCAAAAAAAGGAACGGGAAGCCCGCAAGAACCAAAAGACGGTTGCCGTCAAGGAAATTCGCTTAAGCCCCACGATCGACACCAACGACTTTAACGTTAAGTTAGGTCGGGTACGGAAGTTCATCGAAAAGGGTGATCAAGTGCGCGTTTCCCTACGGTTCCGTGGCCGGGCCATTACCCACAAGGATATCGGTCGGGACATGATTGAACGGATGGCGGAGGAAACCAAAGACATCGCCACGGTTGTGCAACGGCCAAAGATGGAAGGGCGGAGCATGTTCTTAACGCTTGCCCCGCTTGATAAAGCAAAAAAATAAATTAAGAAGGTAGGAATTCGTTATGCCAAAGATGAAGACTAAGAGCGCTGCAGCCAAGCGTTTCAAGCGGACCGCTAAGGGTGGTTTCAAGAGTGGTAACTCATTTACTTCTCACCGTTTCCACGGTAAGACCAAGAAGCAACGCCGTCAATTGCGTGGTCTTTCCATGATGGACAAGTCTAACGTAAAGCGTTACAAGAAGATGATTCCTGCTAAGTAATTGCGGGACGCACAGCGAAAACTATTTAAATTTGTAGGAGGATACCACTATGCGAGTTAAGGGTGGAACAGTTACGCGCGCTCGTCGGAAGCGCATTATGAAGTTAGCAAAGGGTTACACTGGTTCTAAGCACCGTTTATTCAAGACGGCCAAGGACCAAGTGATGAAGAGTTACACTTACGCTTTCCGTGACCGGAAGGTGAACAAGCGTAACTTCCGTGAACTCTGGATTGCCCGGATCAACGCCGGTGCCCGGATGAACGGTCTGAGCTACTCCAAGCTGATGCACGGCCTGAAGTTGGCTAACATCGACATCAACCGTAAGATGCTTGCTGACTTGGCAGTTAACGACGCCGACGCTTTCAAGGCCGTGGTTGACGAAGCTAAGAAGGCCCTGAACTAATTCAATTAGTCGGGATATAAATTAGGCAAAGGCCGCTCTGGGGCGGTTCTTGCTTTTAACAATTGGCCTCCAGTAATGTTCGTTTCGAACTGCTGGGGGCCATTGTTGTTTACCACCTAACTACGATTGGAGGCAACGTCATCAAAGAGCAATCCCCAATCTATAACCGTGACCACTTATACCAGTACCGTTGGTTAGCGCTCGCCTTCACCTTTTGCGGGGGCTACATTGATGCTTACACCTATGGCTTGCGCGGCAACACGCTAGCGGCCGGTCAGACTGGTAACATCATTTTTTTCAGTGTTGAATTAGCGCAACACAACTTACCAGGCCTGGTGACCAAGTTGTGGACCTTTGTGGCCTTTATCTTAGGACTGGTGACCGTTGCCTACTTCCGGGTTCACCACCGAACCCATTAGTGGCGCATTGTCAGCTTACTGCCGGTAATTTTAATCTGTTTGGTGATCGGTTTGATCCCCACCACCTGGTCCAATAACCTGGTGGTGCCACCGCTAGCCTTTGGGATGGCGATGTTAAACCTAGCCTTTGATAAGATTGAAGGGCTGGGGTATAACAACGTTTTTTCGACCGGGAACCTAAAAAAGGCGGTGACCGGTTGGTGTGCGTACTTCTTGGAAGGGGATCGACAGGGCCTAACGGCGGCGGTTAACTACACCGGTTTAGTGAGCGCCTTTATCCTGGGGGCCTTATTGTCGGCAGTCTTACAACGGGTTTGGGGGACGACGACGATTTGGGGAGCGTCGGTCCTGTTGACGATCGTCAGCGGTTTGTACGCGTTCTTGTTGTACCGGCGTAGTCAGTACACTAAGTCGCCCTTTTACCGGTCGGGCCAAGATGATGGTCACTTAGATTGAAGCCCCAGGCGACAATTACTATAATGGTGGTAATGACTAAACACACAAGGAGAAAATTGTGCTAGAGAAATTCAAACCAACGTGGATGGTGAACTCGATTTATCACGTTCGTCCGGCGGAACTGAAGGAAGCCGGGATTCGGGCCGTGTTTTCCGACCTGGATAACACCCTGATTGCGTGGAATAACCCGAACGGAACCAAGGAACTAAAGGACTGGATGACGTCCTTAAAGGAAGCGGGGATTCCTTTGATTGTGATTTCCAATAACAGTCACCGCCGGGTGGAGCGGGCCGTGTCACCCCTGAACCTGCCCTTCGTTTCCCGGGCCCTCAAACCACTTTCGTTTGGCATTACCCGGGCCAGGACGCGCCTGGGCCTTGAAGCCAGCGAGGTGGTAATGGTGGGTGACCAGTTGTTGACCGATATCGCCGCCGCTAACGTTGCCGGCGTCCGTAGCATATTGGTCCGGCCACTACTCGACAGTGACCAGTGGAATACCAAACTCAACCGCTTGATGGAAAAGGGGGTCAAAAAGGGCCTCTTAAAGAAGTACCCCGAACAAACCTGGCAGGAGGGATTGAATGACGGAATTAAATAGGGACGAAGAACTGCGCTGCATCGGCTGCGGGGCGGTAATTCAAACCGAAGACAAGGACGCCTTGGGCTACACGCCGGCGTCGGCACTGAACAAAGGGCTGGAAACCGGTGAGTTATACTGCCAGCGGTGTTTCCGCTTGCGCCACTATAATGAGATCGCCCCGGTTTCCTTGACGGACGACGATTTTTTGCGCTTACTTAGCCACATCCGCGAGGCCAACGCCCTGATCGTTTACGTGGTGGATATCTTCGACTTCAACGGCTCGATCATCCCGGGCCTGCACCGCTTCGTCGGTAAGAACCCGGTCCTTTTGGTCGGGAACAAAGAGGACTTGTTGCCGCGGTCGCTGCGCCGCTCTAAGCTAACCGACTGGCTGCGTCAACAGGCCAACCAAGCCGGGATTCGGCCCCTGATGACAACCTTGGTTTCGGCCAAAAAGAATCACCAGGTCGAAGAATTACTGGCCACGATTGAGAAGTACCGCCAGGGTCGCGACGTGTACGTGGTTGGGGTGACCAACGTGGGGAAGTCGACCTTGATCAACCAGATCATTAAGCAACGGACCGGGGTGGAAGACCTAATCACCACCTCGCGCTTCCCGGGGACGACCCTCGATAAGATCGAAATTCCGCTGGATGACGGTCACGAACTGGTCGACACCCCGGGGATCATCCACCAAGAGCAAATGGCCCACGTCTTGCCGGCTGAGGACCTACGGCTGGTGGCACCCCAAAAGGAAATCAAGCCCAAGACCTACCAGCTGGATGAGCAGCAGACGATTTTCTTGGGGGGGATTGCCCGTTTTGACTATCTGAAGGGGCCGCGGGCTGGTCTAACCGCCTACTTTGACAACAACCTCCCCCTGCACCGAACCAAGCTGGCCAATGCCGATGCCTTTTATGAAAAGCATTTGGGCGGCCTCTTAGTTCCGCCGCATCAAAACGAAATTGATCAGTTCCCGCCGTTGGAACGGTTTGAATTTGCGATTACGGAAAAGTCGGACCTGGTCTTTGAAGGGCTTGGCTGGATCACCGTCCCAGCGGGGCTGGTGGTTGCTGGTTGGGCACCGAAGGGCGTCGGCGTCTTAGTACGGCGGGCCATGATATAGAAAGTGAGGAAGAATTAAATGAATTTACGCGGAAAGCAAAAGCGCTTTTTAAGGGCGCAAGCCAATCACCTACAACCGCTCTTTGCGGTCGGGAAAAACGGCTTGACGCCGGCCTGGGTTGACCAATTAACCGGCGCCTTAGATAAGCGGGAGTTAATGAAGGTGAATATCTTACAAAACAGTGACGCCACGGCCCAAGAGGTCAAGGACTACATCGAACAAAACAGTGAGATTCAAGTGGTACAAGTAATCGGTCGGGTCCTGGTGCTATTTAAGGTGGCCGAAAACCCCCGTTTCCAAGACCTCTCAGTGCGGGTGGCTAAAATCTAGATTGCGGGGTGAAATGTGGTGCAAGCAGTGGTAAACGTTATCCCAAAGGTTCAACCCCAACAGGTTAAAGCGGAAAGGCACCGCCGGGTCGGTTTGTACGGCGGAACCTTTAATCCCGTTCACAACGCCCATTTATTGGTCGCCGAGCAAGTCGGGCGGACCCTGTCCTTAGATAAGGTCTCCTTCTTGCCGGACATGCAACCGCCACACCGCGATCACAAGGGCACGATCGCCGCCGATCTACGGGTGGATATGCTGAAGTTGGCCGTTGCCGATAACCCCTTTTTTGACATCGAAATGGAAGAAATTAACCGCGGGGGCGTTTCCTACACTTACGATACGATCAAGGCCTTAAAGGAGCGTCACCCAGATACCGATTACTACTTCATTATCGGTGGTGACATGGTCGACTACCTGCCAACCTGGAACAAGATCGATCAACTGGTGGAGATGGTTAACTTCGTGGGGGTCCGGCGCAAGGGGGCCAAAAACGAGGCCCAGTACCCGGTTATCTGGGTCGACGTGCCGACGGTTGCCATCTCGTCATCGGACATCCGGGCCCGGGTGAAGTCTGGCCAGTCGATTCGTTACATGGTGCCACGCGCCGTCGAGGATTACATTAAGGAGCATCAGTTATACATTGACTAACGAATTAGAGTATCACCAACAGTTACTGCCGCTGAGTCGTGCCGAATTGGTGGATAAGCTTCGCCACGCCATGAAAAAGAAGCGGTTTGACCACGTCTTGCGGGTCGAAGAAACGGCCATCGAATTGGCCAAGGAAAATGGGGTCGACCTGGAACTAGCTAGCATCGCCGCTTTGTGCCACGATTACGCTAAGCAACGCCCCGACCAAGACTTCATTGCAACGATTAAGGAAAAGCACCTTGATCCCGTACTCTTAAACTACGGCAACGCCATTTGGCACGGGGTAGTGGGAGCCGAGCTGGTGGCCGATGAACTGGGGTGCCACGACCAACGGATTTTAGACGCCGTTCGTCAGCACACGGTCGGGGCGCCGTACATGACCAAGCTAGCCCAGATCGTTTACATGGCCGACTACATTGAGCCGGGGCGTGATTTTGAGGGGGTTGAACTGGCTCGCCAGGTCACCCACCAAAGCCTGGCCAAGGGAGTCGCCTTGCAAACCAAACAAACCCTGATGTACTTAGTATCAACGGGCAAGCCCATTTATCCAACTACTCTGGCGACCTACAACGCGTGGGTGCCAAGCAACGGAAAGGAAGATTAAATGCAAAGCAAAGAGTTATTAGAAATGGTCGTTAAGGCCGCGGACGGTCGGCGGGCCGAAGACATCGTCGCCCTAAAGGTGGACCAAATCAGCCTGATGGCCGACTACTTCGTGATCATGACCGGGAGCTCCAATCGTCAAGTGCAGGCAATCGCCAACGCCATTGTCGAAAAGGCCCACGAGCAACACGTTGAAATCGGCTCCGTCGAAGGGAAGGAAGCGGCCCAGTGGATCCTGGTCGACCTGGGGGACGTGGTCGTTCACATCTTCCGCGAAGAAACCCGCGAATTTTACAACTTGGAAAAGCTGTGGGCCGAAGCGCCACTGGTGAACCTGAGTGCCTGGGTTGAAGCCGAATGATTTACCAGACCTTCGCCCAACTATATGACGAACTATTTGACGACCAGCTCTACGCTGATTGGCAGTCGTTTGTGATGCGAGAGGTGCAAGCGCCGGGGACCTTGTTAGACCTAGCGGGGGGCGCCGGTCGCCTGGCCGTTCGCCTGGCCAAGCAGGGTTTTTCCGTCACCGATGCCGATTTGAGTGTGGAGATGCTGTCATTGGCCGACCAGCACGCCCAAAGTGCTCAGGTTGACCTGGCCCTGGTGGAGGCCGACATGTTGGACCTAACCGGCTTGGGCCAGTTTCAGACCATTACTTGCTTTGCCGACTCCCTGTGCTACTTAAATGACCTAGCGCAGGTGAACGCGGCCCTGACGCAGGCCGGCCAGCACTTGGCACCGGGCGGAAAGTTCTTGTTTGACGTGATTACCCCCTACCAAACCGATCAGGTTTACCCGGGTTACTCCTTTAATTACCAAGACGAGGATCACACCCGGGCCTTCATGTGGCAAAGCTTTGCCGACGAAGAGGTGGCTCACGGCGTCATTCACGACTTGACCTTCTTCATTCAACAGGGCGACGGCAGCTACCGGCGCCTGAGTGAAACCCACTTTGAACGGACCTACCCGCTGGCCGACTACCTGACGGCCCTAAAGGTGGCTGGCTTCGACCAGGTCCAAGTCAGCGCCGACTTTGGCCGCCACGAGGTTAAGGATGACACGACGCGGTGGTTTTTCGTCTGCCAAAAGGGGGGGACCATTAAATGAAGGCCGTGGGACTTGTTGTTGAGTATAACCCGTTTCATAACGGACACCGTTACCACCTAGCCCAGGCCAAGCGCCTGACTGGGGCGGACGTGGTGGTGGCCGTCATGTCGGGGAACTTCACCCAGCGCGGGGAGCCGACCATTTTAGATAAGTGGTCCCGGACACTGGCCGCCTTACAAAACGGGGTCGACCTAGTGGTGGAGCTACCGGTTGCCGACGCCGTTCAGCCGGCCCACCGCTTTGCCATGGGGGCCTTATCGTTACTAAATGATTTACAAGTTGCCGACGTGGTGTTTGGTGCCGAGCACCCGGACTGGGACTTTGCGGCGATGGTAAAAGCCGAGCAAGACTTTAACCAGGCCGCCTTCCACCAGTTCAACAATACCTACGCCACCCAGTTTAATCAGCAACTGGAAGCGGTGACTGGCCATGCCCTAACCGATCCCAACGATATCTTGGCCTTTGCCTACCACCGGGCTAAGGCCGCCGGGGACTTTGGCTTTCACTTGCAGCCGATCCAGCGCGTTGATAACCATTACGCCGATCAGCAGTTGACCGGGGCGATCTCATCGGCTGGTGCGATCCGCCAGGCGGTTAAAGGGCACCAAGACGTTACGGAAACGGTACCCGCCCAAACGGCTAGCGCCCTGGCCAAGCTAACGACGATTCCCAACTGGGAGCAACTCTACCCGCTCTTAGCCAACCACTTGATTCAAACGCCGGCGTCCCTACTTGAACAAACTTACCAGGTCAAAGAAGGCTTAGAGAACCGGCTCAAGGAGGCCGCGGAACGCCACCGGGACTTCACCTCCTTTCTAAAGGCGGTCAAGACCAAGCGCTACACGTACGGCCGGCTGATGCGGGTAGCCTTTTACTTGACGCTGAACTTATCCGACCAGGACATGGCCAACTACCACCCCTACCACCGGGTGTTAGGTTTCACGGCCGCTGGCCAGGCCTACTTGCACCAGGTCAAAAAGGAGCTGTCCTACCCGTTAATCACCAAGGTAAACCAGCGGATGAAAAACGCCGAATTGGCCCTTGACTACCGGGCGGGCAAGCTCTATCAGTTCTTTGGCACCCCAGAGCAGGATTTAACCCGGGGGCCAATTCGCCTGGTGTAAAAGCCGTGTGGTGTCAAGGGAAAACCGTTGACAAGGCCCGGGGACCCGGGTATAATTAGGCACGTTGCATTAGGAGGTTAGTACCATGAAGTGGGCATTATCTGACTTACATCGTTACCAAGATGAGCCATTGCACATTAATAGTACTTTGGATCTGAACGCATCACTGACCGATCGGTTTCCTGAAACCGTTCTGGCGGCCACGCCAGTCACGGTCGATGGTTATTTAAGCTATGACAAGGGGAATGCCACCCTTAGTACCCGCGTTGAGCTGGTGCTGACGGTGCCCTCAAGCCGATCCCTTGCTCCCGTAGAGTTGCCACTAAACTTTACGATCACTGAAACCTACCTGCCGGATGATAGTCACCGCGGGCGCTACGAAGAAGAAGATCAACTAGTCTTGACCCTTGGTCCTTCCGGCGTCATCGATCTAGATGAAATCGTGATGGAAAACATCATTGAGCAGGTCCCGCTGCGGGTGTTGACGCCGGCTGAAGAAGCCGCCGAGCGCTTGCCAGAGGGGAAGGGGTGGTCAATGGTCGATGAGGCAACCCTTGATGAGGAGCAGACTAATCAAGTTGATCCACGTTTCGCTAAGTTAAAGAACTTATTTCCTGATCAGGATAGCCGTGATTAGCGAACGGTTAGAAACCACTAGTGGATAAAAATTTTTAAGGAGGTGTCATACATGGCTGTACCAGCACGGAAGACATCAAAGACCCGTAAGCGTAACCGTCGGGGACACATCAAGTTAACCGTTCCGGGCTTAGCACCTTGCCCACAATGCGGCGAGCTTCGTAAGTCCCACATGGTTTGCCCAAGTTGTGGTTACTACGATGGCAAGCAAGTTGTTGAAAACAACTAAATCAAAAAGGCTTCCCCTTAGGCGCCGGACCTGGGGAAGCCCTTTTTTTATGGGAGGGGAATCCTGCATTAATCCTTACTAGGGTTAATGAGAGTTCTATGATAAAATAGGCGATAGTTAAATTAGGATAGTGTGCGATTGTAAGGAGAAAAAGATATGAGTCGGATTTTAATTATTGAAGATGAAGAAAACCTGGCACGCTTCGTTGAACTAGAACTGAAGCATGATGGTTACGAAACGGATGTTGAACTGGACGGCCGCCAGGGGTTAGATGCGGCTTTAAACCAGGATTTTGACGTCATCTTATTGGATCTGATGTTACCGGAATTAAACGGACTGGAAGTGGCGCGCCGGGTGCGGGAAGTCAAGGACACCCCAATTATCATCATGACCGCCCGGGATTCGGTCATTGACCGGGTCTCTGGCCTGGACCACGGGGCCGATGATTACATCGTTAAGCCCTTTGCCATT
Organism: Limosilactobacillus fermentum; assembly: GCF_013394085.1. Lineage (NCBI taxonomy): Bacteria > Bacillati > Bacillota > Bacilli > Lactobacillales > Lactobacillaceae > Limosilactobacillus > Limosilactobacillus fermentum. Next base: position 1,375,240 of record NZ_CP040910.1, on the reverse strand, counting down.
GAAGAATTGTTGGCTCGGGTGCGGGCACTGTTACGGCGGATTTCAATTGAAGGCGACGCCAACAGCGTTCACCAAACGACGGTGACCTACAAAGACCTAACGATTGAAAAGGAAAACCGGGTGGTTCGGCGCGGCGACGAGGTGATCAACCTGACCAAGCGTGAATACGAACTGCTCTTGATCCTGATGGAAAACATTAACGTGGTCATGTCTCGTAAGGAACTCTTATCCAAGGTGTGGGGGTACGATTCCAAGGTGGAAACCAACGTGGTCGATGTCTACATTCGTTACCTGCGCAACAAGATTGACCGGCCGGGTGAAAAGAGCTACATCCAAACCGTTCGTGGGACCGGTTACGTTATCCGCTCCTAGGTAGGTGGTGGCAATGGACGAACGAAAGCGGGGGAACCGCTTCGTCTCCCTCAAATTAAAGTGGGCCCTGGGAACGGCGTTGGGGTCGTTAATCATCTCGCTGGCGGTGGTGATGGTTTTGTTCTCTTCATTCACCCAGGACTTGCTCGGCCAAGAACGCCAGACGCTAACCCAATCGTTAATGGCCATTAGCCAAAAGCTAGGCCAGGCGTCTGAGAGCGAGCTCACCGCAAGTAAAGTTGACCAAACCCTCAAGGACAACGCCCTAACCCCCAAGGAGGCGGGAAGTGGAAAGGTATACCGCCGCCCGGTTGTCCAGGGCCTGTCGGATGGCCACCTGACCGTGACGGTTTATAACCGTAGTGGTAAGGATCTCTTTGCCACCGGGGAGGAAAATCAGGGCTTTCAAAAGGTCAGTGAGCAGACCATTAAAACGGTGAGTGGCAAAAAGCACCAGTACCTGATCGGGCGGGTACCGATCCGCAGTTCCAAGACCCACCAAGTGATCGGCTACCTGCAGGTGGAAAACAACCTGGATAATTACTTCCAGCACTACCGGCGCCTACAACTGATCTCAATTTTGGCCCTCAGCTTAGTGGTGATCTTTTCGGGCCTGATGGGCTACTTCTTATCCTACTTCCTCTTACGACCGCTAAATGACATCCAGGAAACGGTGGAGGTCTTGTCTGATGACCCAACCAAGAATCGCCGGGTGCCGGTCACCAGTCGGAACGATGAATTAGGTGAATTGGCCTGGATGTTCAACGAAATGATCGACCGCACCCAGCGCTACATTGATCAACAGTCCCAGTTCGTGGGCGACGTTTCCCACGAATTGCGGACCCCGGTGGCCATCATTCAGGGGCACATGCAGCTGCTAGAGCGGTGGGGTAAGGATGACCCCAAGCAACTGGAAGAATCGATTCAAGCGGCCCTAGCCGAAACGAACCGGATGAACACCCTGATTAAAGAAATGCTTGATTTGACCCGGGCGGGCCAGGTTGAAGTTAACTTTAGAAACGCCACCACGCCGGTCAAAAAGCTAGTTAATCAGGTCTACGATAACTTCCGGATGATTCACCCGGACTTTCACTTCAGCCTGGATGATGACCTAGATGAGGACGTCTTGGTGCCGGTTTACCGGGATCACCTCGAGCAAATTCTGATCATCCTCTGTGATAACGCCGTTAAGTACTCCAACGAGCGCAAGGAAATCCACCTGTCGCTCTCCCGGAACCTGCGGGCCGTTGAGATTGGGGTGCAAGACTTTGGGGAAGGAATTTCTCAAGAGGATCTTCACCGGGTCTTTGACCGCTTCTACCGGGTTGATAAGGCCAGGAGCCGTAAGAAGGGTGGTAACGGACTCGGGTTGGCGATCGCCAAACGCCTGGTGGAGGGTTACCACGGAACGGTGACGGTGGAAAGCCAGCTGGGGTCCGGTTCGCTGTTCCGGATTACCCTGCCGATCGTGGAACCAGGTGACGAAAAAGAAGCCAAAAACAAGGAAAGTGGTAAATAACCCTTCCGGCGGGCCGGCCGGAAGAGGGGGAGGATGGTGTAGCACGCACCGTTCTTCGGCTTGCTTAGGCAGCCAACCGGCGGTTAGTTGCCACGTGTTGGTCTAACATTCGAGCATAAAATAAGAGCCTGGGAGAAAACACGGTTTTCTCCCAGGCTCTTATTTTAGTGTCCCCATTCTTTTAAGCGGGCCCTGATCAAAAGCAGGGCGAGCATGGTCACTAAGAATTCGGTTATCGGCACGGCCGCCCACACCCCGGTAATGCCGAGGATGGCCCCAAGGCCAATGATCATTGGGATGAGGATCAAGTAGCCCCGTAAAAAGGAAAGGACGAAGGCAAACCGCGAGGACCCGATGGCGGTCAAGAAGATGATTGCCATCAGGTTGATGGCGGTGAAGACGGCCGAGGTGAAGTAGATTGGTAACCCCACCGTGGCGTACTTAACCAGTTGGGCCTGGTGCTCGGCGTTGAAGATTCCGATGATCGGCCCCTTAAACAGGACTAAAATCAGGGTTAATAAGAGGGCCAGGCTAATGGTGATCTTAAAGGCGTGGTTTAGGATCTGCTTGCCGGCGGTGAAGCGGTGGTCGCCGACTTCGCGTGAGATTAGTGGCTGGGCCCCGAGGGCAACCCCGTTGGCAATCGCAATCGTCACAATCGCGATGTTGGAAATCACCCCGTAGGCCGCCACGGCGTAGTTACCAGCCAGGTGCAACAAGACGAGGTTGAAGACGTAGATCGAAACCCCGTTAGCCAGTTCGTTAGAGGCCGCGGCAACCCCAAGCCGGGCGGCGGTGGCGACGCTTTTCAGGCGCGGCCAAGTCCAGTACCAGTGGAGCTGGCGGCCCTTGAAACGGCGGTGAAAAGACAGTACCGTCAGGCTGCAGACCGGTGAAAAGAGGACGGCGAGGGCCGCCCCTTCCATATGCAGACCGAGGCCAAAGATGAACAACCAATCGACGAGGATCACCCCGGTGGTTTCGGTTAAAGTTGCGATCATCGTCAGGTTAGGGTTGCCGTCGTTTCTGACGAAGTTGACCACAATGTAGTTGGCCATGTAAAAGGGGGCCGCCAGGCTAATGATCCGCACGTAGGTTAGCCCCATTGGTAAGGTGGCGGCGTTGGCTCCTAGTAGGTGCAAAAGTGGGGTGGCAAAGAGGTTGATTAGGATGGTCACCAGGATCCCCAGTCCAGCCACGAAGATAATTAGCTGGCTAAACAAGTGCTCGACCCGCTCGGGGTGGGTGAGCTTGTTTAACGAGTAGTAGGCCGCCCCACCAACCCCCAATAAGAGCCCAGTTGCGTTAAAGGCCGAAAAGAGGGGGAGGGCCAGGTTTAAGACGGTCAGTCCCAGCGGCCCGGCGGCAATTGAGATGAAGAGGGTATCGATGATTACGTAGATTGAAAGCCCCAGTGAGGCCGCAATGTTACGGGTGATGTAGTGATTACTTTCCTTGATGATGTTGGGGGTGTTGGTCATAGCGATTCTAACTCCTTTAAAGACTGCCTCCCCCAAGTGGGCGCCTGTAAGCAAGTCGTTAGTGAAATTTGTGTGGGACCCGGCGACCCCAACGTTCCATATTTGTTTCAGCTGTGATTCTAGCAAGAAGTAACGGCGGTGGTCAAGGAGGCGGGGTTAGATCAGGATCCCCCGTAGGTGATCGCACTCGTGTTGGACGGCTTGGGCGGCCAGCCCGGTTAGTTCGAGTTCTTGTTGTGCTCCCGTCAGGTCCTGGTAGGCGACCGTGATTCGTTCAAAGCGGGTGGTCGACCGGGTACCGGTTAACGATAGGCACCCTTCTTTGGTTTGGTAGGGGTGCGCTTTTTTAACCAGCCGCGGGTTGAGCATCGCCACGTTAACGGGGCCGAGGCTAACGGCGATGATGGAGACTGGAAAGCCGATCATGTTGGCCGCCATGCCAATGCAGTGGTCTTGGTGGGCGGTGAGGGTGGCGACCAAGGCTTCGGCTAATTGGCGGTCGGCGCTTGTCGCCGGCCGGGCGGGTTGCTGGAGGACTTGTTGATCGTGGTTGATGGGGTAAATCATGAAAAGCTCCTTTCAAAGTTGGGTGTGACAACGACTAAACTTAATACACGGGTAAGTAATAAAGAAATAGCTGAAGATCGTCGCTTTGATCTCCAGCTATTTTTACTTACCGTTGTTATTTGTGGTGGTGTTGCTTGCCGGCGTTGCGGTTTTTCCTTGGTCGCGGGGCGCTGGTGGCACCCTTGGCCGGGGCCGCACTAGCCGGGGTGGTAACGAGTGGCTCAACCGGCTTTGGTGGGTTCTTCTTCATTTCTTCGTGGATTTGCTTGCGGATCCGTGGCCGGTAGATGTTAACCAACCAGGTTTGCAGGATCGCAAACACCCCACCGATGAAAAAGTACAGGCCTAACCCGGCCGATGCTTGCCAAGAGATGAAGAGGATCATGATCGGGCTCATCATCAGGGCCATGCGCATCTGCTTTTTTTGGTCCTCGGGCACGCCTAGCATCGATAGCCAGCCCTGAATTAGGTAGGCGACGAAGGCCATGATGGCTAACAGGGCGCTCCGTTGCCCGAGCTGGAGGCCAAAAAAGGAAGCTTGGGCCAGGTCTGGGGAGTAGCGGATGGCAAAGTAGAGGGCCGAAAAGACCGGCAGCTGAATTAAGAGGGGCAAGCAGCCGATCCCACCGGTTAAGGAGACGTTGTTGTCCTTGTAAAACGACATCATGGCCTGGCTAGCGGCCGCCTGTTCTTCGGGGGTCTTCGCCCGCTTTTGCCGTTCCTGGAGTGCCCGCATCTGTGGTTGTAGCATCGCCATGCGCTCTTGCATCATGGTGGACTTTTTCATTTGGCTCATCATCAGCGGCAAGAGGATCAAGCGGACCACCACCACGAGGGCGACGATGGCCCAACCGTAGGAGTTGCCAAAGAGGCCGGCAAACCATTCCATCAGGTGTTGCATTGGCTTGGCTAGGTAGTCGTAAACCATTCCGTATGGCTTCCCACTCTTGGTGGTGCGGACACAACCACTAAGGAGGGTGAGGGCCATCGTTAGGCCCCCGGCGACCAAAAAGCGTTTTTTCTTCATTTGTTAAAGTTCCCTTTCAAAAATCACTATAAGAACAATCTTACCCTAAAGAAGGCTCTAATACCACTAGAACCCTTCTCGAATGCTGAAATCGGCGAAGTCGGCGAGGTTTTCTTGCTTAACTTGCACCCGGTCGACTTGGGCCCAGCGGTTGGGGCCAGCTTGGATTCTTTTTAAAAAGGTGCGCACCGCTGCGTGCTGGCCCTGAACGACGATTTCAACTTGGCCGTCGGCGCGGTTTTTGACCCAGCCGACCAGGCCCAGTTCGTTAGCAATTTCAAGGGTCGCCCAGCGAAAGCCAACCCCCTGCACCCGGCCGGCAACAAGTAAGTGGTAGTTAATCATGGTAAGATCGTCCTTTCGTGTTGTTCGTGGTAAGATGAATGGAAATGGATTTTGAGGTGAAAGAATTGGTAGAGGAATTAACGTCGGTCAAAAACGCCCGGGTTAAGGAGTGGAAGAAGCTCCAGACCAGAAAGGGACGCAAGCAACAGGGGCGCTACCTACTGGAAGGGTGGCACCTGGTTAACGAAGCCCTTCAGGCCGACCGCGGTCTGCACGAGTTAATCGGCACTAAAGAAGAACTCGCGGCTCACCCTGATATTGTAGCACGCTTTAAAGAGGTCTATTCCGTGACCCCGGCGATCATGGCGGCCGTTACGGAAACGGTCACCCCCCAGGGGATCATGGTGGTGGCCGACCTACCGGATCTGCATCAGGTGGCCACCGACCTGAGCGGAGCCTGGCTCTTTTTAGACCGGGTTCAAGACCCGGGGAACGTGGGGACGATGGTGCGCACGGCCGACGCCGCTGGCTTTGCCGGCGTGGTCGCCGGGGACGGGAGCGCCGACCTGTTTTCCCCCAAGGTGGTTCGTTCCATGCAGGGGAGCCAGTTTCACTTGGCCCTGTACGAGGGCGACTTAAAGAAGTGGTTTGAAGACGTTAAACAAGCCGGGTACCCGGTCTACGGGACCCAGTTAAACCCGGCGGCGAAGGACTTCCGAATCGTCACGCCGCAGGGGGGCTTTGCCCTGGTGATGGGTAACGAAGGACGCGGGATGAGCGAGGAGTTGTTGAAACAGACGACCGCCAACCTCTACATTCCGATGCGTGGCCAAGCGGAATCGCTGAACGTCGCCGTTTCGGCCGGCATTTTGATGTTTGAACTGGCCGACGCGTTAAACGGTTAAGATCCGGTTAAATTTGGTTTTACTTACAAAAACAAAGGGCGATTAACTCCCCTTTTGTTCAGGAATCGTGTACAATAAAGTAAACTAAAGCAAGCAAAGGGGTAATGCAATTAATGAAATCAAAGAACGAATGGCGCCAGGACGGAGAATACGTTGCACTTGTCAGTGACCTGCTGGAACAACCAGCGGTCCAAAAGTTAGCTAATTACACGCAGCACCACCACTCCAACCGCTTGCAACATTCAATCGCGGTTTCTTACGATAGTTACCGGCTGGCGAAACGTCTAAACCTGGATTACCAGGCAACGGCGCGGGCTGGTTTGCTACACGATTTATTTTACTACGATTGGCGGACGACCAAGTTCGACTTGGGGACGCATGCCTTCATCCACCCCCGGGTGGCCCTTCGTAATGCCGAAAAAATCACGTCGCTTTCCAACAAGGAAAAAGACATTATTTTAAAGCACATGTTTGGCGCCACCGTGGCCGTCCCCCGTTACTGGGAAAGTTTGATTGTATCCCTTGTTGATGATTACGAAGCGGAGCAGGAATTCTTTGGCCCAGTGCGGGCACGTTTACGCAAGCGTCGTGAACGGGTGAAGGCAACCCAAATTAGTTAATCATTTGAGGGGGATTTGTATGGATCAAGCAACGATGGAACGGAGCGACACCTTCTGTTTGTGTCCCCGTTTTTCGCACACCTTTTCCATTTTAGGCAAGAAGTGGAACGGGTTGATTATCGAAGTTTTGTTACACGAAGAAAGCCAACGGTTTAAGGATTTAGCATCTAGCATTGACCGGTGCAGTGACCGGGTCCTTTGCGAACGGCTCAAGGAACTGGAACAAGAGGGGATTGTCAGTCGTAACACCTACCCGGGGGAAAGCCGGGTTGATTACTCGCTGACTGAACAGGGGAAAGACCTCGCCCCCGTAATGGCGGCCGTTCATAACTGGAGCGATAAGTGGTGCTAACCCCCTTGACCAAGGCAGTGGCAATGAGTACAATGTTAACTGTTTAAAAAGACAGTGATGGAAACTAGTAACTGTCACAAGTAGTTTCAGGGAGGTCGGGGTAGCAACTGGAACCCCAACCACTACTTCAGCAGCGAATTTCACTTCCGGAGTCGGTACTTGTACCCGGTTGATTACCGTTACCAATCAAAAAAGTGTTTGGCAATTGTCAAGAACTAGGGTGGTACCGCGAAGCCTCGTCCCTTTTTGGACGGGGCTTTTTCTTTACCATCGAAAACAAGGAGGCTTTTATGAGCTTAAAGGAGCGGCTGGAAGAATTACGCCAGCAAGGACTGGAAGAAATCAAGCAAAGTGACGACCTGGACCGGGTCAATGACGTGCGGGTTAAGTTGTTGGGAAAGAAGGGCCCGTTAACCTCAGTCTTACGGGGGATGAAGGACCTGTCCGCCGACGAACGGCCAAAGGTGGGGAAGTTCGCTAACGAAATCCGCGACGAATTAAAAGCAGCGCTAGAAGAAAAGCGGGCCCAACTGGAAAAGGCGGTCTTGGACGCGAAGTTAGCGGCTGAAGCCATTGACGTGACCCTGCCGGGGACCCCGGTGGCCCAAGGGCAGCCCCACGTCTTACAACAAATCATCGACCAACTAGAAGACCTCTTCATCGGGATGGGGTATGAAGTGGCCGTGGGGGACGAAGTGGAACAAGAGGTGTACAACTTTGAAAAGTTGAACCTGCCAAAGGACCACCCGGCCCGCGACATGCAAGACACCTTCTACGTGACCCCGTCTGTTTTGATGCGGACCCAAACGTCGCCAATGCAGGCCCGGATGCTGGAACAACACGACTTCTCCAAGGGGCCGTTGAAGATGATCTCACCGGGGAAGGTTTACCGCCGTGACACCGATGACGCTACCCACAGCCACCAATTCCACCAGGTTGAAGGAATCGTGGTCGGTGAACACGTCACGATGGCCGATTTAAAGGGGACCCTAGAGGTGGTGGCCCAAAACCTGTTTGGCGACCAGCTCAAGGTGCGTCTGCGTCCGAGTTACTTCCCGTTCACGGAACCGTCCGTCGAGGCCGACATCACTTGCTTTAATTGCCTGGGGGCCGGTTGCTCAATCTGTAAGGGGACTGGTTGGATCGAGGTGTTGGGGGCCGGAATGGTGCACCCAAACGTCTTGAAGATGTCTGGCGTCGACCCGGAAGTTTACGGCGGCTTTGCCTTTGGGCTGGGCCCGGACCGGTTTGCCATGCTCAAGTACGGGGTGGAAGACATCCGCGACTTCTACCAAAATGACGTCCGCTTCTTGACCCAGTTTGACCAGAAAGGATAAGTTGAATGAAAGTATCATACCAGTGGTTAAACCACTACTTGCCGCTTGAACAAAACGGGATCACCCCGACGGAGTTAGCCGAAAAGATCGCCCGGACCTCCGTGGACATTAACGACGTATACTCACCGCAAAACGGCCTGCAAAAGGTGGTGGTCGGCCTGGTCGAATCGATCAAGGACCACCCCCAATCTGATCACTTGCACATTGCCCAGGTGAAGGTGGCCGAAGACACGACCGTTCAAATCGTGTGTGGGGCGCCAAACCTGGTCGCCGGTAAGAAGGTGATCACCGCCCTGGCCGGGGCCAAGCTGGCCGATGGCACTAAGATTAAGAAGAGCAAGCTGCGCGGCGAAGAATCCAACGGGATGCTGTGTGCCCTCCAAGAAATCGGCTTCACCGATAAGGTAGCACCAAAGGCCTACGAAGAGGGCCTTTGGTACCTGCCGGACGACGCCGAAGTCGGGGCGCCGGTCTTTTCATACCTGGGGATGGACGACACGATCATCGATACCGACGTGACGCCAAACCGGGGCGACATGCTGTCAATTTACGGTAACGTCAACGACCTGGCCGCCATTTACGCCCTGGACAATGGTTTCACCAGCCATGAAGTGGTTGAAAACGGCACCGAACGGACTGCCGACCTGATCAAGGCGACCGTCGCCGACCAACAACTGGCGCCGACTTACAAGCTGCGGGTGATCAAAAACGTCCACATTCAAGACAGTCCCCTGTGGCTGCAAATCCGCCTGTGGAACGCCGGCATCCGGCCAATTAACAACGTGGTGGACGTAACCAACTACATCCTGGTTAAGTACGGTCAACCGCTGCACTCCTTTGACTACGACCGCTTGACCAGCCACGAAATCAAGGTCCGTCACGCTGCGGAGGGCGAGCAGTTCACCACCCTGGACGGGGAAGAACAGACCCTGGCTAGCCAAGACATTCTGGTGTGTGACGGTGACCGCCCGGCCGCCCTGGCGGGGACGATGGGGGGCCAAGACACCAAGGTTACCGACCAAACCGTCAACGTCGCCTTGGAAGCCGCCATCTTTGACCCGGTTATGGTTCGTAAGCAGGCCCGCCGCCTAGACCTGCACTCCGAATCCTCCATGCGCTTTGAACGGGGGATCAACCCGGAAACGGTGGAAGTGGCCCTCAACGAAGCCGCCTACTGGCTGAGCGAACTGGCCGGCGGGGAAGTCACCAAGGGGATCGTTACGGCGACCGAAGAAGCCGTTCAGGTAACGCCGATTGAATTATCCACCAAGCGGGTCAACGACGTCTTGGGCCTGTCACTGAGCCAAGCCGACTTGGTGAACCTCTTTGACCGCCTGCGCTTTGCAAGCCAGGCGCTTGACGATGACCGGCTGCTGGTGCAAGTGCCGGCCCGCCGCTGGGACATCGCCATTAAGGCCGATTTGTACGAAGAAATTGCCCGCCTGTACGGCTACGACAACATCCCATCAACCCTGCCGACCGGCACCCAGACGCTGGGGGGGCTAAACGAACGGCAACGCTTCTTACGGGCGTCGCGGCACGTAATGCAAGGGGTCGGTTTAAACCAAGCCATCTCCTACTCCTTACTGACCGCCGAACAAGCCGCCCAGTTCCAAGTGAACCCGCAAGCCGGCCAGCCGATGCTTTTGGATTACCCCATGAGTTCTGATCACGTGGCGACCCGGATGAACATCGTGGCCGGCCTGTTGATCGACATTGCCTATAACGTTGCTCGCCAAGTCGACAACGTAGCCCTTTACGAACAAGGGCGGGTCTTCTTGCCGGTGGCTGGTCAAGAACGGCCGACTGAAGAAGAGCACATCGCCGGCGCCGTGACCGGTTCTTTGACGGCCGCCTCCTGGAACCAGGCAGACGACGATAACCAAGTCGACTTCTTCACCGTTAAGGGGATCGTGGAGCGCTACTTGCGTAACATGGCCGTGGAAGGCGAAATTAGCTATCAGGCGAACCACGACCGGGCCGATTTACACCCGGGCCGGTGTGCCGACGTCTTGTTAGACGGCCAAGTGGTGGGGTACATTGGCCAGGTTCACCCGACCGTGGCCAAGCAGTACCGGGTTCCGGTAACCTACGTCTTCGAATTAAACCTCGAACCACTGCTGCAAGCCGATAAGCGCGACAAGCACTACCAGCTGATCTCCAAGTACCCGGCCATTACGCGCGACGTGGCCCTCTTGGTCGACCAGAAAGTAACCAACGCCCAAATCGTGACGGCGATCAAAGAAGTCGGCGGACCGTACCTGAAGGCCGTCCACCTCTTCGACCTGTACAAGGGGAACTTCCTGCCCGCTAATAAGAAATCCTTGGCCTACACCTTGACTTACCAAGCCGATCAAGGAACCTTAACCGAAGACCAGGTTAACGAGGCCTTTGACAAGGTGATTGCCCACTTAAAGGATCAAGTCCAAGCAGAAATTCGTTAAAAATTACCAATTGGGCCCCAGTACGTTGGCTTGCCGACGCCTGGGGCCCTTCGCGTGGACAACGGGCGCCACTTGCCCGATGAAAGACCCTCTGGTATACTTTGGCGGATATAAGAAATGAGGAAAGCATTCATGAACGAAAATAGACGCCCGATCATCATTGGGGTGACCGGCGGCTCGGGAAGCGGGAAGACCACCGTTTCCAAAGCCATTTACGATAACTTAAACGGCCAATCAATTCAAATCATTACCCAAGATACCTACTACAACGACCAAGCAGACATGACGATGGCAGAACGCAAGGCGGTCAATTACGACCACCCGCTGGCCTTTGACAGTGATCTCTTGTACGAACAACTCAACCAGTTACGCCACAACAAGGCCGTTAACATGCCGGTTTACAACTACGAGGAATACACCCGGTCGACGGAAACCGTCCGGGTTGAACCCCAAGACGTGATCATCTTAGAGGGGATCTTAATCCTCGATGATGAACGGTTGCGTAGCCTGATGGACATCAAGGTCTACGTTGATACCGATGACGACATTCGGATCATTCGCCGAATTCAACGCGACATCCAGGAGCGGGGGCGGTCACTTGACTCGGTGATTAACCAGTACTTAGCGACGGTTAAGCCGATGTACCACCAGTTCGTTGAACCAACCAAACGCTACGCCGATCTAATCGTGCCCGAGGGGGGCGAGAACCGGGTGGCCATTGACTTGTTATCAACCAAGGTCCGCGATATCTTGGTCAAACGCGGTCACACTAATTTAGGTTAGTTCTGGTTGAAAGCAACCGGGGCACTGTGGTAAAGTTTGCTAGTGATCTTTTAATAAAAAGGGGTGCAGAAAATGGCTGAAGAAAAAAGCTTCCCGATGACTGCCGACGGGAAGGCCAAGTTAGAACAAGAATTAGAAGACTTACGGCTCGTTCGGCGGCCGGAAGTCATTAACCGGATTAAGATTGCGCGGAGCTACGGGGACCTCTCCGAAAACTCCGAGTACGAATCCGCCAAGGACGAACAAGCCTTTGTTGAAGGGCGGATTAGCCAAATCGAAACGATGTTGCAATACGCCGTCATCATCGACAACGAAGATGTTGCCGCCGACGAAGTTTCGATGGGGCGTGAAATTACCTTCCAAGAATTGCCAGATGAAGAACCGGAATCCTACACGATTGTCGGTGAATCCGAATCCGACCCGCTGTCCGGTAAGATTTCCAACGAATCACCAATGGCCAAGGGGCTGTTGGGCCACAAGGTTGGCGACACCGTGGAAATTGAAATTCCAAACGGCAGCATGAAGGTTAAGATCCTGTCCGTTAAGTAAGCAAAAAGCACCGCTCCAGTGGGGGCGGTGCTTTTTTAGGTTCAAATGTGCTTAGGACCGGCGGCGAGCTGTTACTTTTTGCCACCACGGGAGGGCAAAGAAAGCGGCGAAGGCGCCTAGGCTAATGAGCAGGCCCCAGATTAGTAGCGGTGGCACAAAGTAGAAGGTCACCTGGTGGGTTCCCGGGGTCAATTTCAGGGCCCAAAAGGTACTTAAGACTTTGTGTAACTTAACGGGGCGACCATCGACCATGGCGTGCCACCCGGCGGTGGCCGGGATGGTCGTCATCAGGGTGGTGGCTCCCTTCTTGAGCTTGACGGTTCCGCTAAGCTTGGTTGACGAGTAGTTAGTAATCTTTAACGGGCTTTGGGCCAGCTTGTGGTAATCAGCCATAAAGGAGGCTTGGTTGAGCCGGTACAGGCTGACGTTTTGGAGCCAGGCCGAATTTTTCTTTAGCGTCATGGTAATGGTGACTGATTTGCCCTTGGCGTGGTCGGCCACTGAAACGGCTACGGTGTCACGGTAGGTGTCGTATTGATTGAGGGCCTTACCATTCCGGGTGATGGTCACGCTGTCTAGGATCCCGTTCCCCAGGGTCAGGTAGTAGGGGTCGTTAGTCGTCGGCTTGAAGGTCAGCCGGATGGCGGCCGGGGCGGCTGAATCAACCTTGGTTAAGACGGCCCCGGTAATCTGGGTGGTCTCGTGGAGGTTGATGAAGGTAACGTGATCAAAGTTTTGGACCTTAAATAAGGAATCGTTAGTCGACTTGCCGGCCAGTGCTTGGTAAATTTGCGACTGGTAGTTGAGTGGGTCCAACGTGTTTTTGGAGAGGCTCAAGATCTGGTCGCTGGCCCCAAAGGCGAGTGGCAGGGCGGTCGGGTTTTTCTTAATCGTGATGAGCTTTGAAGAAGACAGGGTAGTTTGACGGTTCCAGTCGTAGCGGGCGCTGGTCAGCGGTAAGACTTGGGTGCCGGCCTGCTTACCATTATTGTTGGCCGTCAGTGAGTACTTAAAGCCCAGCAGTGAATCGGTCAATTCGGTTCCGTTGGTGTAGGTGATAAACCCGTCCCCGGCGGGCTGACCGATTGAGCCGACGAAGCTAGAAACACTGGGTTCCATGGTCGAACTGAAGTGATCGGCGGCGTTGTAGTCGGCCTGGAAGGGGTCGTCTTTGGTGCGCATGAAGTCCTTAGCGATGCGGTAAAGACCCTGGTCACCCTTTTTAATCGTGTTAACCGCCGCATCAAGTTTGGCTGTGTAGTTACCAAATTCGGCTTGGGAAACGTAGGAGATGTTATTCAGGGCGGTAAAGGCGCTCGTGGAGACGTCGCAAACGGCGAGCAAGACGATCAAGGCGTCGGTTAGGGCGGGGGAGGTTTGGCGCCGCAAGGTTAAAATCACCACCGCGATCGCCGCAAAGCCCGCCCCGATCCAGAGCTGATTTTGAGAAATGTAATTAACGGAGCCCACCCAGTTGAAAAACAGCGGTAACGCCCCGACTAAAAAGATGAGGGCCACGCCCAAGACGACCGGCCAAGAGAAGGTCGTTCCCGGTTCAAGAGTCCGGGCGGCCAACCAGATTAGCCAGAAGCAAAAGACAAAGGAGAACCGCGATGGGTACCAGACCGGGTACTGGCCGAGGTGCCACAAAAGGTCTAAGGGTGACCAGACGAAGGAAACCACCAAAAAGGCGGTAACCAAGAGGGCGCTTAAGCGTGCCGGCCAGCGGTCGCGGCGACTCAGTAGGTAGGCTAAGAAGCCGGCCACCATCAGCATGCCAACGTAGATGTTGGGCTGCCCGCTTGGCATCTGGTCGAAGTTAAAGGAGCCGGGGACGAACTTAGCCAGTATCTTGAGGGGGTTGTATTCCCACTTAAACGAGACCGACGTTGAGGTGTAAGTCCCCTTGCTCTTGGTTAAGGCAAATACGGTGGGTAACAAGACGACGGCGGCTAACGTGGTGGCGCCGATCGAAGCCAGTAGATAACGGGAAAACGCCGTTACCCGGGGGCGCCAAGGCTCCTTGGTGGTGGTCAAATACCAGCCGGCAAACAACAGGGTAAAGAGGGCGACCATCCAGGCCATGTAGTAGTTATCAATCATGGTCACGGCCAGGGCGGCTAGGTAAAAGCGCCAGCCGCGGCCGTCTAAAATAGCTAATAGACCGTAGATGACGAGGGGCAAAAGCCATAAGACGTCCAGCCACAACACGTTTAATTGGTTGGCGATCATCCACCCCATCATCGAATAGGGGGTCGAAAAGGCCAGCAGGCGCCCGCCGTGTTGCTCAGTGGTCTGGTCGAGCAGCCAGGCCATGGACAGACCGGCTAAGCCGTACTTGATTAAGACCAAAATGAGAATTCCCGCTGACAAAAACTTGCCGGCAAAGGGCAGGAGAATTAAGTTCAGCGGGCTAAACAGGTAGTAGGCGTTGGTTCCCCACATTTCACCGCCCAGGCCCTTAGAAAAGGAGTAAAAAATGCTGGTGGGGTGGTGGAGCAACGTCGAACGTAAGTAGGAAAAGAAGTCGACGTATTGCTGGCCGAGGTCAACGGTCAGGATGCTTGAGGAACCAAAGGGGGCCATCCCCCGGTAGGCAAAGTATCCCCCCATTAACAAGACGGGGAGGAAAAAACTAATCGTCAGCCAGAGCCGACGATGGCGACGTTGAATATGCAAAACGGTTAGGTCCTTTCCATTACAACTTATGCTGTCAATTATATACCGGTGGGGTGAAGAAATCGGTCATAAAATTTGCTTAAATCGTGGTCAAAGAGGTGCCAAGCAACCTTAAAAAGAGTATCATCTAGTAGTTAGACCGGCAAAGGGTTTGCCGGAGTTGCTAAAATAAGTACTAATTTTGGCTAAGGAGAGTTTTGCAGTGAATTTTTTTAAACGCTTTAAGAGGATCCTTGGCCCGCGGACACAAAACAAGAACCGGAGTGCCCAGTCGGTCATTCCCTTCCGGTTAAACTTGTTGCTTTGGATCGTGGGTCTGCTCCTCTTGATGCTTGCCATTCGGTTGTTTTACCTGCAGATTTTAAACGGGGCAACCTATAAGGCGGATGTTAAAGAATCGGATACGACCGTTCAAACCAACAACGTTCAGCGGGGGATGATCTATGATTCCACTGGCAAGGTGATCGTAGGAAACCAGGCTCACCAAGCCATTACCTACACTAAGGGGTCTGACGTTACCGACGCCGATATGTACAAGATCGCCAACCAGTTGGGCAAGTACCTGACGGTGTCAACGGAGAAGTTAACGACGAGAAACAAACAGGATTACTTCCTGGCTAATGACGATAACTTAAACCGGATGATCAAAAAGGCGGGGCTGGCCAAGGATGTCACCGCCGATACGATCTCAACCAGTCAGTACAACAAGGTGCTCAAGTACCTCAACGCCCACCCGAGCCAGTACAAGCTAACCAGTTCGCAAAAGAACAAGGCGATGATTTACGCTACGATGACCGGGGCCTACTCGCTTTCCACGACCTACATCAAGGAAACCGGCGTGACCTCAAAGGAATTGGCCGAGGTCGGGGAACACTTGAGCTCGATGCCGGGGGTGAAGATCGGGACCGCCTGGACGCGAAACTACCCGCAGGGGAAGAACTTCCAGACGATGACCGGGACGGTGACGACCTCGGGGCTGCCGTCCGATGAGATCAACACCCTGCTTTCCCAGGGGTATTCCCGTAACGATTCGGTGGGTCAATCCTACATTGAAAAGGAATACCAGTCGACTCTGGCGGGTTCCAAGTCGCAGACCGAAGTGACCTCCAATGGCTCGACGGTGGCGAAGTCGGTCCTTAAGTACGCCGGTTCGAAGGGCGACAACCTGGTCTTGACGATCAACGCTAAGTTCCAAAAGCAGGTCCAATCGATCTTGACCAAGAACTACTCGTCAGCCGGTAATGGGTATTCAACGGGGGTTTACGCCGTGGTGATGAACCCCAACACCGGGGCGATTTACGCCATGGCCGGAATTGATCGTGACCCAACGACCGGGAAGCAGACCGTCGATGAAGTGGGGGGAATCAACCACCCGATCACGATGGGGTCCGTTGTTAAGGGGGCCATGGTCCTCGGGGCCATGATGGACGGGGTGATTACCCCGTCTAACAACACCTTGACCGATATGCCAATCAAGGTGGCCGGGACGTCGGCTAAGGCCTCCTGGTTCAACAAGACCGGGTCGGCCAACACTTCCCTGACCGCCTCCACCGCCCTAGAAGTTTCTTCTAACTCCTACATGATGCAATTGGCGATGAAAGAAGGGGGCATGAAATACTACTCCGGTGCCCAAATCACCCTGAAGCCATCGATCTTTAAGAAGTTACGTTACTACTTCAACATGTTTGGCCTGGGCCAAAAGACCGGGATCGACATTCCGGGCGAATCGGCCGGCTACGAGGGGCCGTCAACTCAGTCCCACATTGGGTCGGCCCTGGACGAATCGTTTGGGAACTACGATGAGTACACGGTCCTGCAGTTAGCCCAGTACATGTCGACGATTGCCAACGGTGGTTACCGGATGAAGCCGTACGTGGTTTCCCAGATTCGGGGGACTAAGTCCAACGGGAGCCTGGGGGCGGTTAAGTACACCACTCAGCCACAGGTCCAACAAGTGATTCCGGCAAGTAAGGCGGCCTTTAACGTGGTTAAAGAGGGGCTCTACCTGGTTACCCACGGGACGAGCCCGTACGTAACCGCCTCCTCGCTTAAGAGCGAAACGCCGTCAATCTCCGGGAAGACCGGGACGGCCGAAACCTACTACGGTACCACGGCGACGACCACCCTGTCCTTTGCCGGTTACTCCCCGTCGGATAACCCGCAAGTCGTAGTGGCCCTGGCCATTCCGGGGGTAACCAATTCGAACAGTGGTGCCAACATCACGATGGCTAAGGAAATCTTTGCCGCCTACTGGAAGGACGTCCAAAACTCGTCCAGCAGCGAATAGGGGTGAAGCTCTGTCAAGGAAAAATCCTTAACAAAAGGGCTAGCCAAACCGGCCGATTGATGATATAGTTGTACAAGTTAGGGTTGTGCCAGTGAAGCACAACACCGTTTAATAAAATTACAAAGTTTGGAGGCACAACACGATGCGTGTAAACATTACTTTAGAATGCACCTCATGCCACGAACGGACTTACTTAACCAGCAAGAACCGTCGTAACAATCCCGACCGTCTTGAATTAAACAAGTACTGCCCACGGGAACACAAGGTGGTCTTACACCGCGAAACGAAGTAGTTCTTCGCTTCATGCGCGATCGATATTTATCGGTCGCGTTTTTTTATTCCCCACGTTTTCTGTCTAACCTGAAAGAACCAAACTAGCTAGTGGGGACCAGCGTTTTTTTACACCTATTTTTTATTACCGCGATCAATCAAAATCGGGAAAAACGCTTGCGTCCCCTGGGGGAAACTGTGATAATAGATCTTTGTAAACGTTTGACAAAGGAGAGAGATTTGAGATGACGTATACAAAAAAAGAGATGCGCAAGGCTTACATTGCCCGGCTCCAGCAACTGGATCTGAACACGCGCGTTCGAGAAGAAAGGCGGCTGGTAAGTAGGTTATACGACCAACCGGAATGGGTTAGCGCTAAAACGGTGGCGATAACGCTTAGTCAATCCTTTGAAGTTGACACCGCCCCGCTGATCCTGCACGCCCGGCATAAAGGTCAAACGGTTGTGGTGCCACGAACACTTCCCCATCGGCAAATGGAGTTCGTGGCCATCGACGAAGATACCACCTTTGAAGAAACGAGCTTCGGGGTGTTAGAACCGGTGGACGGGACCGTCATTCCCGCCGAAGAGATTGATTTGATGGTGGTTCCTGGCGTGGCCTTCACCACGACTGGGAAGCGCCTGGGCTTTGGGGGGGGCTATTACGACCGCTACTTAGCCAACTACCAGGGAGCAACCATCTCCCTTGCCTTAAACACTCAAGTAGCCGCGGAAGATGAATGGGAAGCTGACCCGTTTGACATCACGGTGAACAAAGTGCTGACCCCAAGTGGTGATTAAAAGTGAAAAAGGCCATTCAACAAGCGCCGCTAACCTGCTGTTTGGTGGGTGTGTGTGTACTTGTCTACCTACTCGAAGAACTAGCCGGCGGGGCCACTAATTCGGCCACCCTCCTTAACCTGGGGGCGAATTATGGTCCCTTTGTTAGGGCTGGACAATGGTGGCGCGTGTTCACCGCTGCCTTTTTGCACATCGGGCTCACCCACCTCTTTTTAAACATGATGGTCCTCTACTACTTAGGACGGACCATTGAGGAATTGACTGGTCATTTGCGGATGGCCGTGATTTACTTGGTGAGCATCTTGATGGGTAACTTGGTTAGCGTCGCCGTTCATCCGGTAACCATTTCGGCGGGGGCTTCAACGGGGATCTTTGGCCTTTTCGGGGCCTTCCTCTTTATGGGAAGCGAATTTCGCCAGTACCCAGCGCTACGGGGTTTAGCGCGCCAGTACCTGATCTTGGTGATTATCAACCTGGTTTACGACTTGATTGCACCCGGGATTGATATTTTTGGTCACTTGGGGGGACTGGTCGGCGGCTTTTTAGCGTGCGCGCTCGTGGGGGTTCCTACTTTAGGGGAAATCCACTTGCGAAAACGGTTTCTTGGTGGCACGATATTAGTGTTAGGGTTTGTACTACTGGGTAAGGTGGTGTTTTTCCAGGGATGAAACGGATTGAACAGCTCCGCACCCTGTACGATGTTCAGCAACTCTTAAAGCAGTTCAACGTCTTCGTGTACGTTGGTAAACGCTTGTGGGACATTGAACTGATGGCAATTGAACTCGACAACTTATACCAAGCCGGCGTTTTAGAGCGGGATGTGTACATGAAAGCCAAGCTGGTTTTACGAAAGGAACACCGTCTCGAAGAAGAGCATCCGGAAGGTAAATACTTAAATTAGAAGAGGGATTATTCATTATGACGAACAAGAAGCTGATTGGTGTTGACTTAGGTGGGACGACGATTAAGTTCGCTATCCTGACGGCTGAAGGGGAAATCCAAGAAAAGTGGTCACTTCGGACTAACATTTTGGATGAAGGTTCCCACATTGTGCCGGACATTATTGACTCCATCAACCACCACATCGACCTTTACAAGATGAGTAAGGATCAATTCATCGGGATCGGGATGGGGACGCCCGGGACGATCGACCTGGCAAAGGGGACCGTTAAGGGTGCTTACAACCTGAACTGGAAGACGACGCAAAACGTCAAGGACCAAATCGAAGAAGGTACCGGCCTGAAGTTTGCCCTGGACAACGACGCCAACGTAGCGGCCCTCGGTGAACGCTGGAAGGGTGCCGGTAACGATGGTGACGACGTGGCCTTCATCACCCTGGGGACCGGGGTCGGTGGTGGCTTGATCGCCAATGGTGAATTGATCCACGGGCTGGGTGCCGGTGGTGAAGTTGGCCACATGATCGTTCAACCGAACGGTTACCTTTGTACCTGTGGGAACCACGGTTGCTTAGAACAATACGCTTCGGCAACCGGGGTGGTTCACATTGCCCAAGACAAGGCGGAAGAATACGAAGGTAATTCTCGCTTGAAGGCGATGATCGATAACGGGGATGAAATTACCTCTAAGATCGTCTTTGACCTGGCCAAGGAAAACGACTTCTTAGGTAACGAAGTTGTTAACCAAGTGGCCTTCTACCTGGGTCTGGCATGCGCTAACTTAGCCGACGCCTTGAACCCAGAATTCCTGGTAATCGGTGGTGGGGTTTCCGCTGCCGGTGACTTCTTGCTCAAGCGGGTGGAAAAGAACTTCCAAGAATTTGCCTTCCCAACCGTTCGGACGACGACCCAACTTAAGTTAGCCGAATTAGGTAACGACGCTGGGGTGATCGGGGCGGCTTCCTTGGCACGCCGGTTTGCATAAAAAATGTTAGTGGGGGATTGAATCGTGGTTTTAGCAGTTAGTTCTGGTCTGATGATGTTAAACATTGTTATCTTGGTCTTGTTGATTGTCTGGGTCGGGGTCTGGGGCCTTGGTGCATGGCGCCGGCGCCATTACGCAACGGTCCTCAGCCAAGAGGAATTCCAAGCGGGACTTCGCCGTGCCCAGGTGATTGATTTACGGCCAAAGGATCAGTTCGACCGGGGCCACATTCTAGGCGCCCGCAGTGTTCCCTACGCCCTGCTTCGCCAGCAAGGGGTCGACCTTCGTGCCGATATGCCAATTTACCTCTACGATGAAGGGATGACGGTGTCAACCCAAGCGGCGGTGTACTTGAACAAGCACGGCTTCAAGCAACTGTACATCTTAAAGGATGGCTACGTTCGCTGGGAAGGGAAGACTAAAAAGGCCAAGTACATTGATTAAGAGAAGTGGGAAACAACCTCCTATGCAGGTCGTATGACTTAGCTAGGGCGGGGTTAGTACGGTACGTACTGTTCTCCGCCCGTACTTAGGCACTAGGCCTGCGGTTGGTTTCCACGTTATCTGTGTAACCGTCGAAAATTAAAAGGGGGACGTTGCATTGCGACGTTCCCCTTTTAATTTTACAATTGGTGTGCCGAACGGTTCTTGCGGGTAGCAGAACGGCGGTTTTCATCGAACTTGGTTTCTTCTTCTTCAATCGGCTTGATCACGGTCTTGTGGAAGGCAAGTGCCCCACTGACGATCGCACCGAGGGTCGTTAAGCTACCAAAGAAGAAACCACGCGTAAAGTGCTTCATCAAAAATACCCCCTTCAATTCTAATTAACATCATTATGCAAGATTTGAAGGGGCTTTACCAGTTAAATCTAGATTAATCAAAGAAAGAGGGATCAGCGATGGCAAAGGTAGTGGCAATTGTGGGCCCGACGGCGGTGGGCAAGACCGCCCTGTCACTTCGGGTGGCCCAAAAGTTTGGTGGGGAGGTGATTTCTGGTGACTCGATGCAAGTTTACCGGGGCCTAGACATTGGGACCGCCAAGGCGACGACGGAAGAACGGAGCTTGGTTCCGCACCACTTGATCGACGTAAAAGACATTCACGACCGCTTTTCGGTGGCTGATTTTAAGGTCGCCGCTGAGCGTGAGATTGACCAAATTGCAGACCGGGGGCATTTGCCATTGGTGGTTGGTGGGACCGGCTTTTACCTTCAGGCCCTGGTTGAAAACTTGGCCCTGGGCCGCGACCAGTTCGATCAGGAATCGGCGGCGATTCGGGATCACTGGCACCAAATTGCGACCGAGCGGGGCAAGCAATTTGTTTGGGAGCAGCTAAACGAGCGCGACCCCGCGGCGGCCGCTAAGATTCCGGTGGCGAACTTACGGCGGGTGATTCGGGCCCTGGAAGTGATTGAAAAGACGGGTGCACTCTTTTCCACCCAACCCCAACCACCGGCTAAAAACGACTTCTTGATCATTGGGTTGACCACGCAACGCCCCGTCTTATACCAGCGAATTAACCAGCGGGTGGATCAAATGGTCGCCAACGGGCTCCTTGAAGAGGCAAAGTGGTTATATGACCAGGGGGGCGAAAACGAACAGGCCGGCAAGGGAATTGGCTACCGGGAGCTGTTCCCCTACTTTGCGGGGACGGTTAGCCGCCAAGAAGCGCTAGAAAAGATCAAGCTTGATTCGCGCCACTACGCCAAGCGTCAATTGACCTGGTTTCGCAACCAAATGACGGTCCACTGGTTTGATCTGGTCAGCCAGCAAAACACGACTGAAGAAATTGAAGCCTTGATTAACGGTTGGTTAAAAAAGTAAAGTGAAAGCGCTTAGCAATCCATTCTCTTTTCAAACCAGCGAGAATCGATTGATTTTAACGGGTGGGGTTGTTATTATTGATCCATCGATTTAAAAAAGCCGATCAATAACGGCGGCGGCGGTTAAGGATATGACCTAGACCAATCGCCTAATGATCGGCGATGTTACTTGATGATACAGAGGAAGGAATAGCAGACAATGGCAAAACATGTTTACACGAATGACGAAGTACACGCCCTGGTTAAGGAGGAAAATGTTCGCTTTTTGCGGGTGACCTTCTCAGACCTCTTTGGCACGATGAAGAGTGTTGACTTACCGATTAGCCAACTTGACAAATTATTAGCAAACAAGGTGATGTTTGACGGCTCCTCGATCGATGGGTTTGTTCGCATCGAAGAAAGTGACATGTACCTGTACCCGGACATGTCGACCTGGCTGGTCTTCCCATGGGGGGCAGAACACGGTAAGGTTGCCCAAGTGATCTGCTCCGTTCACCTGACGGACGGGACGCCATTTGCTGGGGACCCACGTAACAACTTAAAGCGCGTCATCAAGGAAATGAACGACGCCGGCTTCTCTGCTTTCAACATCGGTCCAGAACCAGAATTCTTCCTTTTTGAAACCGACGAAAACGGCAACACGACCACCAAGGTTAACGACCAAGAAAACTACTTTGACCTGGAACCAGCTGATAAGGGTGAAGACTGCCGTCGCGACATCGTTTTGGCCCTGGAATCCATGGGTTACAACGTTGAAGCTGCCCACCACGAAGTTGCACCGGGCCAACACGAAGTTGACTTCAAGTACTCCGACGCCTTAGAAGCGGCCGACAACATCCAAATCTTCAAGTTAGTGGTGAAGACGATCGCCAAGAAGTACGGCTTCCACGCCACCTTCATGCCAAAGCCACTGGCCGGCATCAACGGGAACGGGATGCACATGAACATGTCCTTGTTTAAAGAAGAAGGCGGCAAGGTAGTCAACTCCTTCTACGACGAACAAGACAAGGTTCAACTTTCGCAAACCGCATACCAATTCTTGGCTGGGGTGATGGACCACGCCCGTAGTGTGACGGCGGTCTGCAACCCGATCGTCAACTCTTACAAGCGCCTGGTTCCGGGCTATGAAGCACCAGTTTACGTTGCTTGGTCTGCCTCTAACCGTTCCCCAATGGTCCGGATTCCAAGCGAGCGTGGGATGGGGACCCGGCTGGAATTGCGGTCCGTTGACCCGTCCGCTAACCCGTACCTGGCCATTGCTGCCATCTTAGCCGCTGGGCTGGACGGTTTGAAGCGTGGTTTAAAGCCGGCTGACAGCGTTGACGAAAACATCTACGCTATGACCGAAGCAGAACGGCAAGCCAAGGGGATCCACGACTTACCAGACACCCTGCACAACGCCTTGAAGAGCCTGGCCCAAGACGACGTGATTAAGGCGGCCTTAGGTGACCACCTCTACCGCTCCTTTAATGAGGCTAAGAGCTTGGAATACGAAGGCTACCGCCAATCCGTTTCCAAGTGGGAACAAGACAAGTACATGAGCGAATACTAAACACGACTGAGAGTGGGAAATAACCTACTCGGCAGGCCGTATGTAAGATCGAATGAACGGTTGGTGCGTCACGCACCGTTCTTCGGCTTGCTTAGGCACTAGGTCTGCGGTTATTGCCCCCGTATAATAGTAAAAAAGCTCCCGCCGGTTGTGGCGGGAGCTTTTTTAAGCAATTATTCGTTTTCTAACTTCTTCGCGTCAGCGTCAATCCGGGCAAAACCAGAGCCATCTGGCTTCTTGCTCCCACGCTTTTCCATCGCCTTTCTGGCCATTTCCTTACGTTCTTGCTTGCTAAGTGCCATTGATTATTCGCCTCTTTTCGAATTAGCCATTCAATACTCTACATTTGTAAAGTACTGAATACGATTATTATAGAGCGAATTGAATAACTTGCAAGCTACTTTGATAATTATTTTGATATCGGACCGGCGAGAACCCCTTTTAGTTGGGCCAGTGCGCCTTGTTTCAGACCGTTTGGCGAAGCGGATTAGAATTAATGGTGAACTGACTTTAAAAAAGGGCGGAAATTAGCTAAGATAAAGCTATAACCATGATAAGGAGAAACTCATATGGCGAATGAAGAACAACAGCACGGCGCCGTTAGCATTGGAGAAGTGATTAACGGTCAGATTGCGACCAAAATTGATTATCTGCAACAGTTACAAAACGCCATTGCGGATCATGATGACTGCCAGGTCTACCAGCTGCTCGATAACCAGCGCTACGCTGCCGAAATCGAACACCGTGAGCAGCAACCAAACGACTCGCGGGTGATGAACCTAGTGGATAACTTGGCTGACCAACTCAGCAACTACTTAAGCAGCAACCTGATTAAATACCTCGGCAAGGCCTACCCCTTCTTTTACTATGAAGAATACCAGACCGGCCACTACCGGGTTTACTTTGGGAACTGGTGGGACCGCCGCCAGTTCGGGGAGCTGGACGTGTTAAACATTCGCTTCATCTTTAACCGAGAAGAATACGATAAGCTCGCCCAGGCTTTCAAGCTGTCCCAAGCCGGCAAGCGTTACAACAGCAAGCGGATCGGGGAATTGTCCAAGGAAAACGAACGGCTACAATCCTTAATTGACGATGCGACGACTCGCGAACAGCGGCGGGCCGAATTGCAAGAGGAACTAAAAGACATCACCGCCCGTAGCGGGATCTTTGAATCCAGCCGCAACCGGGAGAGCCGGGAGTCGATTGTCGAAGAGATTGCTCACCTCGAAGACCTCGATCAAGAGGCGCGGACGGCGGCGGAAAACATTAAGCAAAACGAACGCACGATACTCGACTTGTCCAAGGAAAACACGATCCTTTCCTACGAGCAAAAGTCGATTAACGACGTCTTTGGCTCCTTTGAAGACTTTGAGTTAGCCAACCGGAGCCTGTATGCCAACTATTTAGCTAGCCTGAGTAGCGGGGCCAGTGACGAGGGAAAGCGGGGGAGTAACAATGAGTAACAGCCAAATTGTTTCCACGGCCACCGATAAGGTGCGGGCCTTGTCAGCTTCTTTAAAGGATGGTTTGTTAGTGGGGAAACGCTACGTGGACCTCTTAAACGAATTGGTGGAAACCAATGAACCCCAGGATCTGTTGTCGGCAACCGAGGAGTTAGTCAACTTAAACTTGACCAACGCCTTCGTGAAATTCCCCCAACACTACCAACCGGCTGATTACTACCTCTTGTTTATGAGTCGCATGCTGGAGCTAAACGCCATCAACGGGGTGGCGATTAGCCAACACAACCACGCCTTACAAGCGAACATTCAACCACTAGAAGAGGGTTTAACCTTTAAGTTTGAGCCAGCCAATGAGCATGCGGGGGCCTTTTTCGCCGACCAGCGTCACCACGAACCACTCTTTTACATTGACCTGGAGAACCGGTTATTGAACTTTTCAAACCAGGCCCTGGTCGACTTCTTTATTGTTAAGCAGGTCAACAACTATAACGACTTGGACTTAGAAGAGGCCTTGGCACCGCTAATTTCCTTTGCAAAGCTGTTAAAAGACCGCTTAGACTTTCGGATTGACCTCGGGATGCTTTCGACGAGCAACCAGACCGTCTTTGGCTTACAAAAACCAGACCTCGATATGGCCGTAATCGACAAGCTCTTCATCGATACAACCGAGACGGATTACTTCTTGATGAGTCTGCCCCAAAATAACGGTGCCCAGCTGAACTTAGACCGCGGTATCAAACTGCAACTGGGCTTTGATCCCGAGGATTACAGCCAGCAGTGGGGCTTTAGGGTTCTGGACGAAAATGAGCGTTCCTCGTTCTTCGGTATTTTGTTACACTACCCGATTGTGCGGGACTGGTACTTAAAGAACCGCGCAGCGTTGGCCATTCAAACCACCCATTTTGCACCCCGGGCCCAGGTAAAAGAGGAGGCGCCCTTAGAAGATGCTTAACATCACCGTTTTACTGCAGGACGTCATCGCAACTGACAACCGCCTCTTTGAAGCAAAGGACGTCATGCTGGGTCCTGAGGCACGCTTAGCTAACGTTGTCACCACCCTCGACATTGAGCTGGCCAAGCTAGCAAACCTAGTTGGTTGGAGCCGGGTGTACGATGAGGGTGAAAAACCAGCAGCTACCGACCTAGCCGGCCAGTACACCAAGGTTCTCCACGCGGCCCTGCTGATGGCGGCGCGTAAGCAATGGACGCATTTGGTAGTTTTAGATGACCAGGCCTTCACCCGTTTGTTAGCGGTCAAGCCGGCCACCAAGGTAGCGGATCTCAACAAGGAGTACTTGGCCATCAAAAACTTTACCTTGGGCAGTTACTTCAGCCACCGCCAAGAAGACTTCCGTCACGCCTGGCACTTGCTCTTGAAGCTGGGGCTGGTGGACCTCGGCGTTTCGGCTGACCAAATCATGGCCGCCCATCAACAACTAATCCAACGGGCTGAAAGAACCATTGCCAAAACAAACTAACTAAAAAGGGAAACCGCGAGCGAACGGTTTCCCTTTTTGAGTGAGAGCAAAGACTATGCTTTTCGTTGGAAATGTTTTCCAACGGGGTGGCTTCGAGATGGATTGCCAAAGTAAATTTGACCTGCTACAGATAAAGAAAGAATTAACACAATGATAAAGAACGGTAGCATCTTTTCACCCCCATAAACATTGCCTATCCTTATTATTGCCCATTTTGCAAAAAATGCAATAGCTTTGTAAACTTTTTGTTACATTGGATTAATTTATTTGAAATAAAGAATTTAATCGCCGGCTATTTGCAAGTTATTCGATGAAAAAAGTTATAATATAACCGATCGAAGATGAATTAGTCGTTATCCTTGATCTTACGGTGAACCAGCGCTGCGGGAGTGTGCAGGTAAGAGATAGAAAAAATTCAGCTCCTTACCACGGGGGCAAGGAGCTGAAAGTGTAACGTTACCGTTTTAAATTAATGCTGATGAGACGGGTGGGAATCGAACCCACAACCTTTGGTTTAGAAGACCAATGCTCTATCCGGTTGAGCTACCGTCCCGGACCATCTTAGTATAAAGAGCGGACCGGAACTTGTCAATCACGATCAGAAACCACCATAATAATAGTCAAGTATTTCAAGTAAGCGTTTGACGACGGTTTGTAATGAACATATAATAGGGAGTAAGGGATAGAGAAGGTACGTTTTATATCAAAGACACCAGCTAGTGTCAAGGTTCTTGAATGGGGGTTCGGTAAGATGACAGTCATTAAACAAGATCCACGGGTTGTTAAGACCCAAACAAACTTACGCCGGGCATTAGTTTACCTGATGCAACACGAAAAGCTGGAAAATATTTCCGTCCAAAAAATCACGAAGACCGCCAATATCACACGGGGGACCTTTTATCTCCACTACCGGGATAAGCAGGACTTTGTCGAAGCGGCGATGAATGGGATTATCGACCAGCTCTTTGAACACGTCTTGGAGAAGGGGACCCCCCGTGAAGTCACTGACGGTAAGATTTTGCAGACCATGAGCGTTAGCGAGACCTTTTCTTATATCAAGAAAAATGCCGATGTCTTTACGGTCTTGTTGAGTGGCCAACAAAACCGTTACTTCTACCAACAGTTGTATAACCGGCTAACCGAAGTAATTACCAATTACGCCAAGGGGCTCGGGACCGACCTAGAGGAAATTGACGTTCCCCTGCGGATCCAGGTCGCCTTTATTACCTCGGCGCTGTTGGGGTTGATCATCCGCTGGTTGGATGGGGGGTTAATCTACACACCACGTTACATGACCAGCAGCTTGGAGAAGATGCTCAACAACTTTGCTAGCAGTCACCTGTTGATTATCTCCTTCTTGGATTTTCAAACCCATAACGGCTTAGAAATTTAAATAAAATTGGGACCGCCTTTTCGTTATTGAGTTGACGAAGGGGCGGTTCTTTGGTAAAATCAAAACGTTGTATTTGTGACCCCACAACTACAACCGCACGATGGCGAGTTTAAAAGCATTCGCTACTCGTCTTGGCGAGTCTTAATTTAAGGAGGTGCACAGAATGTACGCAATTATCGTAACTGGTGGCAAGCAATACAAGGTAGAAGCAGGTCAAGCAATCTACGTTGAAAAGCTCGATGCTCAAGCAGGTGACAAGGTTACCTTTGACAAGGTTGTCTTCGTAGGCGGTGACGACACTAAGATCGGCACGCCATTTGTTGACGGCGCTTCTGTTGAAGGAACTGTTGACAAGCAAGGCAAGGAAAAGAAGGTCGTAACCTTCAAGTACAAGCCAAAGAAGCACACCCACACTAAGCAAGGTCACCGTCAACCGTACACGAAGGTAACGATCGACGCGATCAACGCTTAATGAGGTGTTAAAATGATTCGAGTCTCATTTACGGTGACGCCGGATCAGAAAATTACATCGTTTAAGATGACCGGGCACGCTGAATCTGGTCCTGATGGGCAAGATATTGTGTGTGCCGCGGTCTCGGCTCTGACAATTACCACTGTAAATGGTTTGGAACGGGTGCTGAAAAAAGAAGCCACCGTTACCCAGGATGTGGCCAATGGGGGGTACCTCGAGGTTACCTACATTGATCAGGGTCACGATGCTCAATTAATTCTCCGAGTCTTTGCGAGTGGCCTTATGGATCTTCAAGAGCGCTACGGAGAATTCCTTGAGGTTAAAATGTTTTATTAATCTTTTGCTGGAGGTGAACAACTATGATTATGGATCTTCAATTCTTCTCCCACCACAAGGGGGGCGGTTCCACTGCCAACGGTCGTAACTCCGCCGGTCGGCGTCTTGGTACTAAGGCTGCTGATGGTTCCGTAGTTACTGCCGGTTCAATTCTTTACCGTCAACGCGGTACCCACATCAACCCAGGTGAAAACGTTGGTCGCGGTAACGACGACACCTTGTTTGCACTGGTTGACGGCGTTGTTAAGTTCGAACGCCTTGGCCGGGACAAGCGTAAGGTTTCCGTTTACCCAGTGGCTGAATAAGCTCATAATAGACCGTAAGCAATTTGCTTGCGGTTTTTTTATGTTTTTAAACAAAATTAGTTATAGCGCTCAGGAAGGGGCCAATATGAAGACAAGAATTGAACGACTCCGGGCCGGCTTCGAAAAGCAATACATTGATGCGTTTTTGGTGACCGATAAAACGAACCTCCGCTACCTAACTGGCTTTGACCTAGAACAGGGGGACGGGGGGCTGTTAGTTACCAACACCGACGCCGTGATTATTACGGATAGCCGCTACCAAGAAGCCTTACGGGAGTTTAAATCAGATGAAGTGGTCGCAACGATCACCCAGGATTACTGGGGGGATCTAAATAAGATTTGTAAGGGAATGAAGGTGTCGGTGCTCGGCTTTGAAGACACCCTTAGTTACCGGACCTTTGAACGGTTGGACGACCTGATGGAAGCCGCCATCGTGCCCTTTGACCGGGTGGTGGAAAAGATGCGCCGGGTCAAGGACGCTGGCGAGGTTGAAAAACTGCGTAAGGCTACGCAACTCCACGACCGGGGTTACAACTACCTCTTGTCGATTGCCCACCCGGGAATGAGTGAACGAGAGCTAGCCCTGGAGCTAGACTACTGGATGAAAAAAAACGGGGCCAGCCGGGCTTCGTTTCCAACCATCTTAGCCAGTGGCCCGAATTCGGCTAAGCCGCACGCTACCGTTTCGGCCCGCCACTTAAAGGAAGGGGACTTGGTGACCCTAGACTTTGGCTACTTCGTAGATGGCTACACGGCCGATATGACCCGGACCTTCGCCGTGGGTCAGCTTGACCAACGCCTGGTTGAGCTCCACCACCTGATCGACGCCGCCCAAAAGAACGTCATTAGCCAACTTAAGGTGGGGATGACGGGTAACGAAGCGGATATGTTAGGGCGCAAACCCTTAGAAGACGCCGGGTATGGCGACTACTTCAACCACGGGATGGGTCACGGGATTGGAATGGCGGTCCACGAGTTTCCGGATTCCTTTGGCCCGGCCACTAACCGCTATAAGTTCCGTAACAACGAGGTGGTGACTGTCGAACCGGGGGTTTACCTGCCGGGAGTTGGCGGGATTCGGATTGAAAATGATGTTTTGGTGACCCACATGGGCGCGGAAGTGTTAACTAAGGCCCCCACCGGCCTGTTTGTGATTGGGTGAGAATTTGCAATTTGCCCATGAATAGTGCAAAATGTAAAAGATAACGCATGCGTGGCGTGCCCGATTTAATGTAGATAGGAGGCCAAACCGATGGCTGAAGATTCAACGATTATTTTAAATAGTGACGACCAGTCCTTGGGCAAGATCCAAATTGCCCCCCGGGTTATCGAAATCATTGCCGGGATTGCGGCCAATGAGATTGATGGGGTTTCTAAGATGCACGGTTCCTTAGCAAACAACGTTGGGGAACTGCTGGGTCGCTCCGACCGGCGCCGGGGGGTTAAGTTGTTCAACAAGGACGACCAAACCCTGGCCATTGACGTCGACGTTTACCTCGATTATGGTGCCCAACTACCGAAAGTGGCGGCTGAAATCCAGGATAAGGTTACCCAACAAGTGGCCCTGATGACCGACTTGACGGTGAGCGAAGTCAACGTTCACGTTCAAGGGGTGGTAACGCCAAAAGAAGAACAGGTTGTCGACCCTGATAATTTATTCGGACAAGAAGAAAGTGAAGATGGTGAAGATTAGTGACTTTTAAACGACGCAAAATCCGGGAAGTGGCCTTCCAGACCTTGTTTGCCATGGCCTCGGACCCAGAGGTTGACCGGGAGCAATTATACAAGGAGCTCCTTCCCCTCGCTCCTCAAGAAGAGGTGCCGGCCTACTTGGAAGAGCTGGTAACTGGGGTTAGTGAACACCAAGCCGAGTTTGACCAAGAGATTGAAGGCTCACTAGCGGCGGGTTGGAGCCTTTCGCGGGTGGAAAAGCCGAACTTAATCATCCTACGCTTGGCCCTTTACGAAATGAAGTACGTTGATGACGTCCCAGTGGCCGTGGCCATTGATGAAGCCCTGGAAATGACGAAGAAATTTAGCGATGATAAATCGCGTAAGTTTATCAACGGGGTGTTGGGCCACATTGGGGGGCCGAAAACCACTAGTAACTAGGGAGAGGGGAGCCAAGCGATTAGCAAGGCGCCCTTTTCTTATTTTCAAGCACTGGTTGGGCGTGTTAAAATCAGTCCATGGTAAAAACGGAACTTTGGTGGGAGTTGGTTGTTAATCTCACATCATAATCCGAACATTAACCAGAAAGTAACCACAGTGAGGGAGGAACCATTTACCATGGTAGAATTAATTGACGGCAAGCAATTAGCCAAGCAGCTAAACGAAGAAACTGCGACTCGGGTAGCGGCGTTAAAAAAGCGGGGGATCACCCCGGGAATCGCCGTGATCTTAGTCGGTGATGACCCGGCTAGCGCCATCTACACCCGCAACAAGCACCGCAAGGCCGAAAAGCTCGGGATGAAGTCGGTGTTAAAGACCTTCCCGGCCGATGCCAGCCAAGAAGAGGTTATGGCCTGTGTACAGGAGTTAAACAACGACCCGAGTATTCACGCCATCTTGGTCCAATCGCCCTTACCGAAGCACTTCGATGAAAAAGCGCTCGACAACGCGATTATTCCGGAAAAGGACGTGGATGGTTTCCACCCTTATAACGTTGGCCGGCTCTATAATGACGATCCCGACAAGCGATACCCGGTCTCTTGTACGCCACGTGGGGTGTTAAAGATGCTTGATCACTATAACGTTGACCTGGATGGCAAGGACGTGGTGGTAATGGGACGTTCGATCCTGGTCGGCAAGCCGATGCAATCACTCTTGCAGAACCGGAACGCAACGGTAACGATGCTGTCGGCCCACACCAAGGACGAAGAATTTTACATGCGGCACGCCGACATCTTAATCGTGGCGATTGGTCACCCCCAGTTCGTTAAGGCCCAAGACGTCAAAGAGGGCGCCGTGGTGATTGACGTGGGGATTAACCGCTTAGAAGATGGTAGCCTGTGCGGAGACGTTGACTTTGAAAACGTGAAGGAAAAGGCTAGCCTGATTACCCCGGTACCGGGAGGGGTGGGACCAATGACGATCGCTAGCTTGATGGCCCAAACCGTAGACTTAGCAGAGTGGAGTGAAGAATAAATGATCGCGGAGAAGAACTGTTTAACGGTGGCCCAACTTACCAAGTACGTGAAGCGCAAGTTTGATGCCGATCCCTACCTGAACCGTAACGTTTACGTGGTTGGGCAGTTGACCGACTTTCGCCTGCGTAAAACCCACCAGTACTTCTCCTTAAAAGACGATCAAGCCGATGGGAAGTTCCAGCTTTCCGTGGTGATGTTTCAAAGTGCCTTTGCCAAGGTTAAGTTCACGCCGGAAAACGGGATGCGGGTGATCATTCGGGGACGCCTGTCCGTCTACGAAGCCCGTGGTAATTACCAACTCTACGCCGAGGCGATGGAAGTGACCGGGGTCGGGACCCTGCAGGTGCAGTTTGAGCAGTTGTACAAGAAACTGCGCCAAGAGGGGCTCTTTGACCGACCGAAAAAAACGGTGCGCCCCTTCCCCAAGCGGATCGCGGTGGTAACGTCTAACGATGCGGCCGTCAAGCACGACATCATTACCACCGTCCGGCGCCGTAACCGCCTAGTTCAACTTGTTTTTTACCCGACCCGGGTGCAAGGGGAACAAGCGGCCGGTGAGATCGCCGCCCAGATTAAGCGGGTCAGCGACGCTAACGATTACGATGCCGTGATTGTGGCCCGCGGGGGTGGTTCTTTAGAGGACCTGTGGCCGTTTAACGAAGAGGTGGTGGCCCGGGCGATCAACCAGGCCAACCTACCGGTAATTTCTTCGATTGGCCACGAGACCGACACGACCATTACCGATTTGGTGGCCGACGTACGGACGGCGACCCCAACGGCTGCGGCCGAGGCGGTGACCAAGTGGCCCCTGGCCGACGTCATTGCCGAAGTGGAAAGGGAACAAACCCTGCTGTATACCGCCGAAAAGAGCCAACTGGCGAACCTAAAACAACGCCTCTTGGCCCTGACCGAAAGCTACTTTTTGAAGCAACCTGAGCGCTTGTACGAACGCCAGGTCCAACAAGTCGATGAACTAACTGGCCGACTGCAGAGCGGGGCCCGGTTACTGCTAGCGTCCAGGAGCCGGCGGGTTCAAGAGCTGCAAACCAGCTTGGAGCATCACTCGCCGCGGGCCCAGCTAGCTAAGCAACAGATGCAATTAGCCCGGTTGCAACAGGGCCTACGTGCCGGAATGCGCGGGCACTTGGAAGAAGAGCGGGGCCGCTTGATTCGCTTAGAAGAGGGGCGCCGGGCTTCAACTAACTTGCTACTTCAGGCCACCCAAAACTACCAACGGGGGCAAGCGCAACGCTTAGACACGTTAATAAAGCAGCTGGATGCCCTGAGTCCGCTCAAGGTGTTAGGGCGTGGCTTTGCTTTGGTCACCAAGGATGAACAAGTGGTGGCGGGCGTTGACCAACTGGCGGTTGGTGACGAGGCGACGGTTAAGTTTGAACAGGGCCAAGCCCAAGTAACGGTTACCAAAATTGAAAAGGGGAACAACTAATGGCAAGTCAACCAAAGAGCTTTGAAGAACAACTAGCGAAACTACAAGAAATCGTCACCAAGCTCCAACAAGGCAACGTGTCGCTTAACGACTCGATTGAACTATTTAAGGAGGGGATGACCCTTTCTAACGACCTGAAGGGGCAACTTAATGAAGCCGAAACGACCCTAGCCCAGATGATGGACGAAAATGGGCAGCTGCACCCGGCCGAAGAAAAGGGCGATGACGTTTCAAATAACGGGGTGCAAAACCAGGGCTACAAGTCGCAATTCTTGGATGGGGACGTTTTCTAATGGCACGGCAGTTACAAGAACTAGTGGCTGTGGTTGATGACTACTTGGCGACCCACCTAGCCGGCGCTTGCGATCAGCCGCTCCTGGAAAAGAGTATGGCCTATTCCCTGTTAGCAGGGGGCAAGCGACTACGGCCCACCCTAACGATTGCGGTTGCCGAACTGCTGGGAAAGACCATTGATGACGACTTGGTGCGGGCGGCTTGTGCTTTGGAGCTGATCCACACCTACTCGTTAATCCACGACGATTTACCAGCCATGGATAACGATGACCTTCGTCGCGGGAAGCCAACTAACCACCGGGTTTATGGCCCGGGGGTAGCCACCTTGGCTGGGGACGGGTTATTAACCCTCGCCTTTGAGTGGGTTAGTGATAACCAGTTAAAAGCGCCAGTTCGCTTGCGGCTGGTTCAAGAATTAGCTAAGGCGGCGGGGCCAGCCGGGATGGTAGCGGGACAAGCCACCGATGTGTCAGCCACCGGCCAGGAGTTATCCTTGGCCCAGTTAAAGAAGCTTCACCGGCAAAAGACGGGCGCCCTCTTGCGCTACGCTGTTTTAGCCGGGGGCTTGATTGCGGAACAAGAAACGGCGGTGCTTGATTGCTTAACCACCTTTGGCGAAGCTTACGGGTTGGCCTTTCAGATCTACGATGACATCTTAGATGTGACGGCGACCACGGCGGAAATGGGCAAGGCGACCCATAAGGACCAAGCTGAGCAAAAAAACACCTACCCGGGCTTGTTAGGCTTAGCGGGGGCCAAAGGGGAATTAGAGGCGGCCTTAACCACCGCCCGGGGCGCCGCGGCCGAACTGGGGCGCCTGACTGGTAAAGAGACTGTAATTTTGGATGATTTTTTAGCGTACTATCGCATCTAGGGGTAAAATATGGAAAAAGAACGGGTGGACATTCTCTTAGTCAAACAGGGATTGTTTGATTCGCGTGAACAAGCCAAGCGGGCGGTAATGGCCGGCGAAATTTTGGGGCTCAACAACGAGCGCCTCGATAAACCGGGGCAAAAGATTCCCGTCACCACTACCTTACACATGAAGGGCAAGAAGATGCCCTACGTGTCACGGGGGGGACTGAAGCTTGCTAAGGCCCTCCAAGTATTTAAGATCAGCGTTGAAAACAAGGTGGTCTTAGACATTGGGAGTTCGACGGGGGGCTTTACCGACGTCATGTTGCAAAACGGGGCTAAGCGCTCCTACGCCCTTGACGTGGGGACCAACCAGTTAGTGTGGCAGCTGCGGGATGACCCCCGGGTGGTGGTGATGGAACAAACCAACTTCCGCTACTCGAAAAAAGAGGACTTTACGGCGGGGCAGCCGGAGTTTGCGTCAATTGACGTCTCCTTCATTTCACTGTCGATGATCCTACCCCCGCTGGCTCAGATCCTCACCCCCGGTGGCGAAGTGGTGGCGCTGATCAAGCCCCAGTTTGAAGCCGGTAAGGAACACGTCGGAAAACATGGGATCATTCGCGAGCGTAAGGTTCACGAGGAGGTTTTGACGCGGGTTTTGTCCTTCATGGCCGCGGATGGCTTTGATGTCTTAGGACTGGACTACTCACCGATTAAGGGGGGGCAAGGGAACGTCGAATTCTTGGCGCACCTTAAGTTGGCTACGGGTCCCGCTCAAATTGCTCCCGAGATTGATATTAACCACGTTATTGACGCCGCGTACGCGGAGTTAAATAGCTAAGGAGGAACGTGCAATGAAAAAGGTCGATCGGCAACGCCAAATTCAGCAAATCATTGAAGAAAACGATGTTGAGCGTCAGGATGATTTGGTCCGCCTTTTGGGGGAAGCGGGCATTCAGGTTACCCAAGCGACGATTTCGCGGGATATCAAAGAAATGAAGTTGATTAAGGTGCCGTCGACCCACGGCGGCTACCACTACAGCCTCCCTAACTATCACCAAGAGGATAAAGAAGCGCAACTGACGGCGACGATCAAGAGCAACTTGGTGGAGCTAAAGCGCAGTGACCGAATGGTGGGGTTGGTTATGCAGCCGGGGCACGGACCGTTAATGGCGCTGTTAGTCAATTCCCTTAAGTTCCCGGAGGTCTTTATGGCGATTGGTGATGACGCCAACGTTTTGGTGGTCTGCCAATCCCAAACGGCCGCCGCGGAATTTGAAGAACGGATTGATAGTCTTCGTTAGGAAGCGGGGGAAAGAGTGTGTTACAAGAGTTAACGATCGACAACTTGGCGATTATTGACCACCTATCCCTGGAGTTTGACGACCACATGACGGTCTTGACCGGGGAAACCGGGGCCGGAAAGTCAATTATCATTGATGCCGTTAGCCTACTGGCCGGGGGACGGGGGTCCCAGGAGTTCATCCGCAAGGGAGAAGAGAAGCTCTCCTTGCAAGGGCAGTTTGAAATTCCCAAACTGCCGGGTTACGTCGCCAAATTAGATGAGCTAGGAATCAGCCACGACGACGGGACCTTGATTATTTCCCGTGAAATCCACCGTAGCGGGCGGAACACGATCCGGGTTAACGGGACCTTGGTCAACGCCGCCACCCTTAAGCAATTAGGAAGCGGGCTGGTTGATATCCAAGGTCAAAATGAGCACCAGTTGCTCTTACGCCCGGAGGCGCACTTAGGAATGCTCGACCAGTTTGCTAACGCTAAGGTTCAGCCCCTACTAGCGTCGTACCAAGAGCAGTACCAAGAGTACCGGCGTTTGGAGGCGGCGGTTAACCAAAAGAAGGCCAACGAGCAACAGTGGGCCCAGCGCCTCGACATGTTGCGCTACCAAGTTAAAGAAATTGGTGACGCCGACTTGCGGGCCGACGAAGAAGATGAATTAATCGCCGAACGTGAGCGACTGGAACACTTCCAACAGATCGCCACCACCCTCCAGCAGGTGGTTGGGGTGTTGAACGATGACGAAGAGGCGCCGGTCTTAGACCAGGTCGCCACCATCATGAATGCAGCCCAAGAGATTGCGCCCTTCGATCCCGAATACGATGACCTGGCCCAGTCCCTTTCCGACGCCTACTATTCACTGCAAGACGTTGCCAACCAAGCTGGCCACCAGTTGGATAGCCTCGAGTTTGATGAGGAGCGACTGGCCACGATCAATGCCCGCTTAGCGACGATTGCCGACTTGGAGCACAAGTATGGTGAAAGCTTAGCCGACGTTTTGGCGTACTACGACCAGATCAAAGAAGAGCTTACCGATATGGAGGCCGCGGCCGATTCAGGTTCCGATTTGGAAGAGCGGTTAAATGCGGTCCAGGCCGATTTGTTAAACCAAGGGAACGCCCTGAGTCAAGTGCGGCAAACGGCGGCCCGCAAATTAGCCAAGCAGGTTCACACCCAACTAAAGGAACTGTACATGGATAAGGCGGTTTTTGAAGTGAACTTTGCCAAAACCAAGAAGCCGGTCTTCTCTGCCACCGGGATCGATCAGGTTGAATTCTACATTCAAACCAACCCTGGTGAGGCAATGGGACCCTTGGCCCGGATCGCCTCCGGGGGGGAACTTTCCCGGGTGATGCTGGCCTTAAAGACGATCTTTGCCCAGGGCGAAGGGGTTACTAGCATCATCTTTGACGAAGTCGATACCGGGGTTTCCGGGCGGGTCGCCCAAGCCATTGCTGATAAGATTCGCTTGATTGCCGAGGGCTCACAGGTCCTTTGCATTACTCACT
Source organism: Limosilactobacillus fermentum (assembly GCF_013394085.1). Lineage (NCBI taxonomy): Bacteria > Bacillati > Bacillota > Bacilli > Lactobacillales > Lactobacillaceae > Limosilactobacillus > Limosilactobacillus fermentum. The sequence goes on along the minus strand of NZ_CP040910.1, from coordinate 1,337,707 downwards.
TACCACAGGTGGCGGCGGTTGCCCAACACCACCTCTTAATCCAAAAACGGGTGCACGACCAACGGACCACGACTAGCGTAACGCCGTTAAACACTAACCAACGGGTTGAAGAGTTGGCCCGGATGCTGGCGGGTGATACGATCACCAAGCTTGCTCGCGAGCACGCGTCGGAATTGTTAACGATGGCTAAGCAAAAGGCCCAGGACTAACGGGACCGTTCTCCTTGGTGTGAACAAAAAAACGGCTGAGAGAAAGTAGGGTTTCTCTTAGCCGTTTTTGTATTTTTGTAT